>JAZUFJ010000340.1:0-7174 GCA_045640645.1 Lachnospiraceae bacterium | reverse complement strand
TTGCCCTAAGTCACTTCTAAAAAAGTGCAGCAGGATCACATCATGCAGTTAATATATTCTTCTAATTGTTTTCTTCTTTCGTATCCAAGATTAGTATAACCATGCAGCCAATTTATAAAGCTATTGTATTTCATGCCTAATAAATCTTCTGCGACTTCTCTATATGTTATATCCTCTTGCCATTTAAGTCTTTTTACTTGATCTCTTAAAAAATCTTGTTCTTTCACTTCTTTTTTCTCCTTTCGGTGCTAACGATAATAAGCGGAAAACATGGAAATCTTAATGTTTTAGGGTAAAAAAATAGCCCTGTATGCGATTATTAGCGTGCTTATAGGTATATTTCTATGTTTCCATACCTTAAAAACGCAAATAAAGGCGGTACCGGGCGGTATATTATGGGAATTTTTATAATTTACTCTTAATTTTGTTCTTGCGTGGTCTGATCCGCCACCAAATGTTCTTCTAATTCCACATTAACTTCTTTATATTCTTCTTTCTCTTGTTCTTCCATATAAAGATAAAAGCCCAATGTTTCCATATCCATATTGTTACCTCTCTATTGCAGCAGGCTTTTATAATGCTTTTATAGCCGCCGCACTTATAAATCAATTTAATTGATCTTACATATATATTATAAAAAAATTTTTTTATAAAATCAAAAAACGCTCTTTCTCCTGGATCAAAATAACAATGGCAGCAGGCTTTTTGTTCTGTCCTGCTGCCATTTTATAATTTATGCTAACTCTTTTTCCTTCAAAAGCTTGTCTAAAGTAGGTCTGCTGATCTCAAGAGCTGCTGCCAGCTGCGTCTTATTGATCTTTCTGAGCTTGTAATCTGCATAATACTTAGCAAATATCTGATCATTGATCTTCTTTACTTGTCCGCCCTTAAACTTACCTTCACGCTTTGCAATAGCAATACCTTCCGCCTGTCTCTCAAGTAAGTTCTGTCTTTCAAATTCTGCAATAGCTCCGATCATTGTCAGCATAAGCTTTCCTGCAGGTGTGCTGCTATCGATATTCTCTTTATTGCTTACCAGGTGTACGCCCTTAGCAGTAAGCTGATCTACGATCTCCAAAAGGTCTTTAGTGCTTCTGGCAAGTCTTGAGAAGTCATGTATATAAATTGTATCCCCTTCTCTTACGAAGTCTAACATTGCCTGCAGCTCAGGTCTGTTTGTATCCTTGCCGCTTACCTTCTCAGTAAACCATTTTTCAATATCGTGCTTCTCTAATGCTTCGATCTGGCGGCTTTCGTTCTGTTCTACTGTTGAAACTCTTACATACGCTACTCTCATTATCTTAATCTCCTTTTCTGTGGATCAGTTGTTTTCTTTAACTGTCTTTATTATATCCTTTTGTAAAATCTAAGTCAAGGACTTTCTTTACATTTTGTAAAAATACTTCAAAATCAAGTTAGTTTTTACAACATAAAAGGAAATTTTATAGTAAAAATCAAGTATACTCTGCTTTTACAATGCAAAAGGCAGCAGTTTTATAGCCCTGCTGCCTTTTTATCACGCTTTATTAAGCTCTGTATGCAATTATTTTGCCTTGTATTCATTCTGGTACCAGCTCTTAGCTGCGAAAAAGCCGCCTGCAGCCTTCTTAGCCTGGTATGTTGCTAAAGCAGCTTCGTCTTTCTCAAGAGCTTTAAGAATATCAGCTTCTTTTGTCTTGTCCTTCTTAGCTCCCTTAGGTACAGGGTTGTCTTTAATGATCAGCTCATAACCTACGCCCTGGTATCTTGCTACCTTAGCTTCTTCCTCAGCTGATAAGCTCTCAAAAGCTCTCTGGTACATTGTAATTGTCTTTGCTGCGTTGTCGATCTTGATCTTCTCTGTTTTCTTTGCTGCCATAATTATCAATTCCTTTCTTTTGGTTTTATATTAAAAATTCTTCTGGCTCAATTCCTATCATGTAGATCGGTACCGAAGGGTTGTTTCTTCCTTCTCTGATCACATTAGCTACTTCATTTTCAAACCAGGCTACGCCTGTATCCATTTTTAATCTCATTGCCTGTGTAGGTAAAATCTCTATTCCTACATCAATATCATCTCTCAGGTAAAAGAATGTATGCTTTACATGCAGATCATAAGCTACACTAAAGTATTTTCCAAACTGTACTTCTACTGCTACACGATTTTTTACAAAATCAACCTGGTTGTTAGTCCTTAAAGGTGTACTATGCAGATCAATAATTGCTTGCTTCTGTTCTTCGCAGTCCCTGATCTTGATCGTGTCCTTAATTGTTTGGATATTATCAGCTACATAATAAGGTGTTGTAACAGACTGCCAGCCTTCCGGAAACAGTATATCTTCAAAAGCTTTATTGATCTGTTTCTGTGCGTAAAGCTCTTTACCTACTTTTGTAGCGTCATTACTACGCTTTATGTATAGGTTTGCGTCAATAGCTGCAATGGCTGCTCTGATCTGCTCAAGTTCTGCTGCCTTATGTACCATTAAATGCTCTAAACCATTCAAATGGCTATATTCATAGGCTATCCTCATAAGATCATTCTCCTTTCCATTCTTCCGGAATTTGTGCGATCTTATCTTTTGCAGATGGTTTATAAATCTCCTGAGCTATTGGTCTGGTTACAAGTTCGTCATTTTGCAGCTTCTTTATACGCTCTTTACCGATCTTGATATATTTCTTTTCCAGCTCTGTTCCATAGCCTATTCTGTTATTCATTAAAGCAGCTAAAATACTGCTGCCAACGCCCGCAAATGGATCATACACTATTCCTTCTTCATTAGTTAATGCTAACACACAACGCTCTACTAACTCAATAGGAAACTGGCATGGGTGATCCACTTTCTCAGGGTGGTTTGCTTTTACATTAGGAATATCCCAATACATAGCGTCCCAATCATCAATTAGCTTACTTATATTTGCTTCCCATACATCTTCTGGGTTTTTGCCTAACCTATTACCGGAAATCTGTCCGGCTTTAGCTCCCTTATAATATTTCTTTCCTGGATACTTAGCCGGTATCCTTACAGGATCAAGGTTAAATACATAATCGTCCGTCTTTGTAAACCATAACATAGTTTCATAGCGTCCGCTAAATCTGTTCTTACAATGTAGTCCATGTCCGAAGTGCCATATAATTCTATTTCTGAGCTTTAATCCTAACTCCTTAAAGATCATATAAAAGTATATGTCTAATGGAAATACCTCTCCTTTATCTACATAGTTACCTACTTCCCAGCATAAGCTTCCTTTGTCACTTAATACTCTTACAAGCTCTGTCAGTATAGGTTTAATATCTTCTAAGTATGCTTCTATACTCTTTTTAGTTTCGTACTCCTTACCAATATTATAAGGCGGAGAAGTTATTATTAAGTCTACTGATCCGTCCGGCAAGCTCTTACAAAACTTTAATGCGTCTTTATTCTCATACTTATATTCTAATATCTCCATTATCATTTCCTCCCAAATAATCTTCCGAAAAAGCCTTTTTTATCTTCCTGCGGCTGCACGATCACTTCTTTTTCTTCTCCTGGTGCAGCAGTCTGATCAGCTGCGTCCTGCTGCTGCTTTTTATCCATGATCAAGGCAGTCTTATCGGCAGCAGTTATATACTGTGCCTTATCCGCCATGTCAGCAATGCGATCATAAGCCTTATCAAGCTTCTCTCTAAGGTCTCTGATCTCTTGATCCTTCTTATCTATTTCCTGCTGCAACATATCTAACATTCTATCTGTTGCGTCTCTCTTGGTTTCCGACTTTGCGGTATTGGTTTGCGAGTTTGCGCTTTCAGTTGTCGAGTTTTCGACTTGGTTTTCAGTTTCAGTTTTCGAGTTTTCAGTATTGGTTTGCGAGTTTCCGACTTGGTTTTCGAGTTCTAAGTCTGAAAAATCAAAGTCCTCTCTAATGGCTTTTATAATGCTCTTAGTTTTCTCATAACTATAAAACTGCTTATTACGCTCCATATAATCATATTCAATGGCAGCAGTCTTAATATACTTCTGTACTGTTGTTTTACTTACCTTCAAGAGATCAGCTATCTCTTTTACTGTGTAGTCTCTCATAATTCATCACTCCAATACTTATATACTGTCGGTTTACTTACTCCGGTTTCTTTAATGCACTCCGCCTTTGATCCGCCTGGGTGTGCCTGCTGCCACTCAAGAATAATATCTTCTTTTGTGCCGCTTCCTTTTGGTCTGCCTTGTAAAGCTTTGCCAGCTTCATCATTCAAAACTTCTAATGTTGATCTGGCAATTTTTAAGTGCGTTGCCTGCTTACGATAATTTCTTTTATTCTTCTCTATTGGTATCTGTGTAAGCTCTGTAATGCTATCAATAGGAAAAGTAATATAGTTATCGTTATACAGTTCTAACGCTGCCAAAATATCTTCCCTGGTAAAATGATTATCAGCTGCTACTGTTAGTCCTTCCATGAAGTCCAGCAGCTCAAAAGCGTCCTTCTCAAGTCGTTCACGATCAATTCCGCACTTCTTAGCATATATACATAAGCACATGATCCCATAATATCTATGTCCTTCTGTAATGCTTTCATGCAGCCTACGCAGCCACCAATTATATAAGTCCTCTTTACATTGCCAGGTACCTTTTGGCTGCTTATTTATGATCCGCTTCTCATACCATTCCGGATATTTTGCAGCAGCTTCTTTCAAAGTCTGAATGCTTTTATATGTGAAATCTTTTACCTGAGCTTCTTCTGGTACGAAGTTATTTAGATATTCTACTGTGATCGGATCTCCTGTTTGGAAAGCTTTAGCTCTATTTCCGCCTTTTGTTACCGATCCAGCCATTCTAAAGCCCTGGAAAAGACTTTGTATTTGTGGCTTCTTGGAAAGTTCTGTAACATAGCTATTCCATATCCGCTTAGTTAGAGCAGCTTTAAGATCAGATAGCTGCCTTGTGATGTTCTCAAAGCATGGTATCGGCTTTTCAAACTGAAAATATAAGTGTATTCCTGTACCACTCCATACAATGTATGTTGGTTTTGGTAGTATTTCATTGTCGATCTGATAAAAGAAATCATGTAAGTAATGCAGCTCTGATATACCGTCCAGATCAATAGCAATAGCATATACAAACCTGGCATTACTTGCCTGTCTGCTTTTGCCTATGTAGCTGATCGGGCTTAATATTATAAAATTTGTGCTTTGCAGCAGCTTATCTATGATCTCTAAACTATCTGTTACAACATACTTCCTGGCATTACTACCATTCTTTTCCTGCGGCAGCAGCTCTACTGCAATTCCATTATACTTCCCAGGCTCCTGCAGTCCAGCAGTTTCTAATTCTCCCTCAGGAAAGATCGCTCTATAAAATTCCTTTGGCTCCAGGCTATCGAAATACTGATCAAGATAGTCCAATATAAATTCTCTGTCTGCCATTCTAAATTCTCCCTACACCCTCCCTTACAGGCGTTATATTATCAATAGATTTAATTGACCTCAAGGAAATTCTATCAGGCAGGCGTTATATTATCAATAGATTTTTTTAACCTTATTTTATTTTGTAGTTAGTTATACTGCAGTATTTTTTATAATTTAAGGCGTTTATTTGCCCTTAGAAGCGTTTTAAGGCTCATAGGCTTATATTTCTATCCAGGAACAAAAGAAAGCCCTTAAAACGCATTTAAGGGCTTCTAAATGGCAGCCGCCTGCTGCCGCATAATTTACTTAAACTCTTTTGTCAGTTCGTCTATTGCTTCTTCGACTGCTGCCTTTGCTTCATTCTTGACTGCTTCATGTGTTTTCTGGAGCATGTACTGATATTCTTCAATATCGAGCATGGCTTTTTCATGATCTAACTTTGCGATCATCATATCTGCAATAGGGTTGTTATCCATAGAAACATAAAATCTATATTGGTTATTAAGCATAAGTCTCTTTCTAAAAAATGTATCTTTTAACGCTTGTTCCAGGCTTCTTCCTGCCATGTGTATCAATGTATCCATGAAAAGATCATGCTGCTTTCTCATAGTATCCTCTGCACTTCTCTTTTTTCCGTTGCTCATAATCTCTGATCTCCTTTTCTATTGTTCAACAAGAGAAAGAGAAGCTTGCTTCTCTTTCTCCATGTAATATATTTTTTGTAATATTCTGTAATATTTCTTATTTTGCGGCATTACTACCAGGTTGTAATAAAACAATACAACGAAGTTGTTATAGAGCATTACAACGCCTTTTAGAAGCCTTGTAATGCTTTAATACAACGCCTGCCGCACTTAAAAATTAAAGCCCTGCATGGCAGCAGTTACTTCCTCCACTTTTGCTTTTGGTACCTCTATTGTTACCTGGTTATCCTGCTGCAGCAGTTTCTGGGATTTATCATAAAATGTATATACTGTACTTCCTGGTTCCTTCGGCACCAAATAGCCTTTTTCTTCCAGCTCCTCAAAAGCACTATCGTAAGCGGTCTTAGCAACGCCTGCCCACGCCATAAAGTGTGAGCTTGATAATGCGAAGTTATATTTATCCTGGTTTTTAGCTAAGTACATATATAGCTTAAAGCTTGCTTTCTTTTGCAAATTAAAAGCAGCTTCGTCTAAAGCTGCCAGATTATTCAATGAATACTTATGATCCTTGTCTGTTGGCTCCTTGTGTATTGTCAGCACTCTCTGGTTTGGTACTGTTGCGATCCGATCCGGCATTTTTATTCTGTTCTCTCCTTTCTGTATGTATTTTTGTATGCTGCTGCAGCGTTACATACTGCAAATTGGCAGCAGCATTATTCAGTTTATTAAAGTCCTTGTGATGTATTTGCAGCTCAATACTGTCCGGTTTAGGAAGGAAAGCTGCTGCCACTAAAGTATGTACTAACTTGCTGATCCGCTGCCCCTCCTGGATAATATCAAGCCTTTCATATCCTTTTGGCGTGATCGTAGGCTTTAATATAATTGCTTCATAGCCTGCATAGCTCTTAATTCTTCCCAGATTAGATACAAAATATATGTCCTCTGTCCGTTCTATTGGTTTCCATTCCTCTTGATCTAAATCTTTTATATTGTCATTACAATAAACTCTATCAAAAACAAGCTTATATAATGGTCTTAACGCAATTTTCTTTACTGTATTATCTTCTCTTTTTAATCTAAACTTATGATCTTTGTCTGGTTTAATATAAATATCTTTATCTTTGTTATATATTTCTCCTGCTTCTGTTAGCAAATAGTAATCACAATAACCATT
>JAZUFJ010000339.1:0-5035 GCA_045640645.1 Lachnospiraceae bacterium | reverse complement strand
CGTGCATAAGAGGACCACCCTGGATACCTGGGAAGATAGCCTTGTTGAAGTTAAACTTATCAGCTGCTTCCTGATTGCAAAGGATGAGACCACCTCTTGGTCCACGTAATGTCTTATGTGTTGTAGTAGTAACTACATCAGCATATGGGAATGGGCTCTCATGATAACCTGTAGCTACAAGACCTGCAATATGAGCGATATCTACCATAAGATATGCGCCAACCTTATCACAGATTTCTCTGAATCTCTTGAAATCAATCTTTCTTGCATATGCGCTGGCACCTGCAACAATCATTTTAGGCTTGCATTCAAGGGCAATCTTCTCAACCTCATCATAATCAATATATCCATCTGCGTTTACACCATAATGAACACAATTGAAATATTTACCTGACATATTAACTGGTGAACCATGTGATAAATGTCCGCCATGATCAAGGTTCATACCCATAAATGTATCGCCTGGCTCTAAAATAGCAAAGAATACTGCCATATTTGCCTGAGCACCTGAATGTGGCTGAACGTTAGCGTAATCACAATGGAAAAGCTCTTTAGCTCTTTCTCTTGCAAGCTCTTCTACTATATCTACACAGTCACATCCGCCATAATAACGCTTTCCTGGATATCCCTCAGCATACTTATTAGTAAGTGGGCTTCCCATAGCTGCCATAACTGCATTGCTTACCCAGTTTTCTGAAGCAATAAGCTCGATATGACTGTTCTGACGCTGCATTTCCTTCTCAATGGCTTCTGCAACTTCTGAATCAACTTTCTTTACATCATCTAAAGAATACATCTCTTCTTCCTCCACATTTTATTTTCATAATAGTTTAACGCTTTACTATTCTAAAGAATCACGTCGGTTATTTTCGAGTATATAATAAAGAAACGAAAAAATCAATGTAGTGGTGTTTGTTTTTTAGCAAAACAGAGTTGAAATTTTTTCATCTTACCAGTCTGAACCCCAATCAGAATCTCCAGAGTCCCAGGAATCGTCAGAATCCCAGCTAAAACCTGAATCTGAGCTGTCGTCAGAACTATTTTCGTATCTTATGGATTCAACATACTGTCCAGTTGATGTATCCTCAAATTTTTCAATACTGCTATCCCAGTCATCATACTCAGAATATTTGTAATTCTGTATGTCATCATACATTTCTTCCGGTATTTCAACTGGTACATAATCCTTGGTATCGTAATCATACCAGTACCAATCGTCATCAACATAGCTATTACAGTAATAAACATTATTATCATAGCTGTAATAGTTTCCTGCATACGGTCTGTCCTTCCTATCCCTGATCAAAGTAGGAACGCTCGATACCACGCTCAACCCTATAACACATAAAAACATAACAGCGAAGGTTGACATTCTCTTTTTGAAGCTTATAGGTCCAGACCCATTATTACCAGTATTACCATTTTTCTTATTAATGTTATGGGCTTTCTGGTTCAGTATCTCACTTTTTAATTTCAGATACAGCTCATTTACAGCATATGCCTCATCACGGCCTCTGTATCTTTCAGCACGGGTACCATCGTCCTTATTCTTATAAACAATATATTCACCATTCTCCTCATATATTCCGAAGGCTCTTGGTCCGCTGAAATTTTCTCCAATAAAGAATCTTGTAACCTCTTTAGGTGGAAGATTTTTCTGTTTGTACCATATCTTCAACTCTTCAATAGTTTTTGGAGTCCCATCAATGGCTCTTTTAAAGTTCGAGTTCACAGCACCACAATGTTTACAAAATTCCTCGCTATCATCAATATATGCTCCACAATATTCACATTTAACCTGCATATTTTTCTCCTATCTGACAATCACATAATTTCACCTTCATTACAAAACAATTTGTATATCATCAAATTTAATATCGGCACTATGTTAGATTGTCTTTTTCAATCATATCATATCTTAATATACACATGTATAATTATTTTAATATCTTTATTATCCTATAGAACTATGATTGTATTATGTGGAGGTAAAACCAAAAAACTTTTAACACTTATCCCTGTATTCTTGAAAAAATAATCTCTACTCATCGCTCAAATGCGGGTATACGCCATCAAAGCATGCCTTGCATATAGGCAAGCCCTCTACCATATCCTTAAGATCCTCTAACCTCATATATCCCAATGAATCTGCACCTATCTGCTGGCGTATTTCTTCTACAGAAAACTGGTTAGCTACCAACTGTGAGGTATCCGATACATCTGTGCCATAATAGCATGGATATAAAAATGGCGGCGCACATATTCTGACATGAACCTCAAGAGCTCCGGCCTTATATATCATCTTTATCAGGTTGGTGATTGTTGTCCCACGTACTATGGAATCATCCACCAGCACCACCCTTTTTCCTTTTACAACATCCTCTAAAACAGAGAGCTTCATATGTACAGCTGTCTCTCTTTCCTTTTGGGTTGGCTTGATGAACGTCCTTCCTATATAACTGTTTTTATAGAAAACCTGTCCAAAGGGAATACCGCTTTCATGAGCATAACCGTAAGCTGCTGTCACACCGGACTCCGGTACTCCTGCCACTATATCTGCCTCCACCGGGTACGCCTTTGCCAAGGACCTTCCACCATTAAACCTTGCCCTATAAACGCTTACCCCATCCAGCTTGGAATCAAGTCTGGCAAAATAAATATATTCAAATACACAATGAGCGTGTCTCTGCTGGCACATAGAAGTATCTGACTCTAATCCATTTTTTGATATAGTTACTATTTCCCCCGGCAATATATCCCTTACAAATTCCGCTCCAATAGCTGTTAAGGCACAGCTTTCTGAGGCTACGACATAGCCCGTCTCTGTTTTACCTATACATAATGGTTTTAATCCCAGCTGATCCCTTGTAGCGATAAGCTTTCTTGGGCTCATAATAAGAAGAGCATAGCCGCCCTTTAAACGTGGCATTGCGGTCTTAACTGCCTCCTGGATGGATCCACATTTTGCTCTGGTCTTAGATAAAAGTACATGTATTACCTCAGAATCGGAAGTTGCCTTGAAATTAAAGCCTTCTTCCATAAGTTCTCTTTTTATCTCCTCAGCGTTAACAATATTTCCATTATGTGCAGTTGCCACAGTACCCTTAAGATAATAGCTAGCCATAGGCTGAACATTCATCAGGCTGCTGCTGCCAGTAGTAGAATATCGTACATGACCTATTCCCAGATTACCAACCAGCTTTGTAAGGTCATCCTGATTAAATACCTCAGATACCTGTCCCATATTCTTGTGCATTCCAAGGTTTCCTCTCGGTCCCGTGGAATCACACACCGCGATCCCTGCAGATTCCTGTCCTCTGTGCTGAAGGGCTACCAGTCCGTAATATATCAACTGGGCTACATCTCTTCGCTCCTTATCCCATACTCCAAAGACTCCACATTCCTCATGTACCTTGTCATCACGATAATTCATCTTATTACGCCTTTCATTATGCTGATATAATCAAAAAAAACAGACAATGACACCTTCTCAGGCCTCATTGTCTGCTTTTCTTGATTATATATCAGTTTTTTAAAATTGTCGACTTAGATTTAAATTATATGTTTTGTGCATTATGTAAACCAAATCTATCTAATAATCATTCTTATCTGCTTAGCATCCTGGGTGATTGTGATCTTATCATATAATCCCACTACTTCTCCATCTGTATGCAGAGCGCATGGTCTGTCTGTTTTTATAGATATCTTCTTTGCAGAATAGGTATTAATACCTTTGAATCTGACATGCTTACCATTATATGCGGTAGGAAGGATCCTTAATACCATAGGTTTTGCAATATCTCCAACTGTACAGACATTTAGGATCTTATCCTTATAATTTGCCTCAGGGCAGAACATAAAGCCGCCGCCCTCATATTTATGGATCATAGTAGCTACAAAGAAGAAATTGTCCATCTTTATTTCACGTTTATCATCCAGAATAACTGTGCACTGGCATTTCTTAGCTGCTGCCAGCTGCTTTAAAGCTATGGTAACATAAACAAGCTTACCCATATGTATCTTATTAAGCACTTCCTTTAGCTTTGATTGATTTGCCTCAAGACAAATAGCTGCATCAAAGCCTATGCCACAGCTTACCGTAAAGTTCGTCTTTCCCCTTTTCTCCTGGGAAGCTATCGTCGCATCATCGCTTTCACAAGTAAGCTCATATTCCAGCTCACCTATATCCATAAGGGCATATTCCTTTGGACTGAGAACTGCGCTTAAAGCCGCCTCATATTCAGATGGTATTTTAAGATCTCTTGCCAAATCATTCGACGATCCGGCAGGTATATATCCTATAGTAACTTTACTGTAATCCGCTATACCTCTCACTACTGCATTTAATGTTCCATCTCCACCTATTACTACTATCATAAATAGGTGATTGCTCTCTAATGATTCGTCTGACGTAAGCTTTCTGGCATATTCTACAGCGTCAAGACTGGAAGTAGTAAGATGAATATCATACTGTACTTCTTTTTCATCAATTATCTTCTGAACATCCTTCCATATGTTCATTCCATTACCACTGCTGGATGAAGGATTAACTATAAAATGATACATGACTACCCCCGACACCTAGCATTGCTCACATTTAGACAATTCCTCGTCCTTTACAGGCTCCTGACCTATCCAGGCGAGAGCTTCATTAATATCAAAGGTTTTGTCTCCGTCATCGTTAACAAATAATGGAATACCTATTCCATTACGAGCTCTTACCTCCTCAAACACAGGATCTGTATCTCTGATAGTAAGGAACTCCTTAAGGTTTACTGTGTTCTCCGTAATGTTTATAAACTCTGCCTCAAAACCTCTGGCCGCCTGTATTGCCTTATAATTTCTGCAATCAATGCAGATTTCTGTTCCATATACCTTCATATTTTATTTAATCTCCATTCTATTATCTTATTTTATGATTGGAATGTCATAAATATTTGACGATATAACAAATTGTTACATAATATCCAGTTTCACAATCCTAAACAATTTTAGCATACTTCTATCCTTTTTAGTACACGGATAGCTTATCATA
>JAZUFJ010000338.1:0-3574 GCA_045640645.1 Lachnospiraceae bacterium | reverse complement strand
TTGAAATTGTAGAAAAGGTAGATTCTTATGAAACCGCAGGAAAGGAAAATGCTCAAAAGGGTATATATAGAATATGTAATCGTTATGTAGCCTTCTGGTATAAGTATGTGTTCCCTAATTTTTCAAAGCTTGATTTGATGGAACCCCAGAAGTTTTATAAAAAGTATATAGAGCCAACCTTTAATGAATATGTTTCGGAATGCTTTAAAACTGTATGTAGTGAATATTTAAGCCTGATGAATCACATGGGTCAGCTGAATTTCAGATTCACAAAAATGGGAAGCTGGGTAGGAAAGGTAGGCACTATTGATATTGTTGCCCAGGATGAAGCTGGTCATACTTTGATAGCATGTTGTAACTGGGAAAAGAAAGCCATGTCCTATGAGGACTATGAATGGATATTATTTTGTTGCGAGCAGGCTAAGCTTTCTGTAAACGATTATTATCTTTTTTCATCGGGTACTTTTGATGACAGGTTAAAAGCAGAGGCGGAAATAAGAAATAATCTGTATTTAATAGATAGCAATAGTCTATAAATAAATTGGTATATATTTTATATGGGAAAAACTGTTTTTATAGCGGAAAAACCTATGGTTGCCCGCGAGTTTGCGAAAGCATTAAAATTAAATACAAAAAATCATGACGGATATATGGAATCAGAAAACACAATTATTACCTGGTGTGTCGGACATTTGGTAACAATGAGCTATCCTGATGCCTATGATATAAAATTTAAGAAGTGGAGCTTTGCTACACTTCCTTTTCTTCCTGAGACATATAAATATGAAGTTATCCCTAGCGCTGCAAAGCAGTTTGAGACTGTTAGGAAGATTTTAACAAGAGATGATGTTGATACTATTTATGTTTGTACAGACTCCGGACGAGAGGGAGAATATATTTACAGACTTGTGGAACAGCAGGCAAATGTAAAGGGGAAGACCAGGAAGCGAGTGTGGATAGATTCCCAAACTGAAGATGAAATACGAAGAGGTATAAAAGAGGCAAAGGATCTTTCAGAATATGACAGTTTAAGCGATGCGGCATATTTAAGGGCTAAAGAGGATTATCTGATGGGTATTAATTTTTCCAGAGCTCTTACTTTGAAATATGGTGATTCCATATCCTCTTTTTTGAACCTAAAGTATGCGGTAATAAGCGTTGGACGAGTAATGACCTGTGTCTTAGGTATGGTTGTAAGACGAGAGAGGGAGATTAGAGATTTTGTGAAGACTCCTTTCTACAGGGTAAACGCTGAACTTGGTCTTACAGAGGAAAAGAAAGACTTTGTAGCTGAATGGAAAGCGGTAGAAGGCTCGAGGTATTTTGCGTCTGAAAAGCTTTATAAAGAAAATGGCTTTAAGAATAGAGAAGATGCGGAAGGCTTTATTAAAGAGCTTCTTGATAAGGCAGGAAATAAGGCAACAATTAATAAGATTGAAAAGAAAAGCGAAAAAAAGAAAGCGCCTATGCTTTATAATCTTGCAGAGCTTCAGAATGATTGCTCAAAGTTCTTTAAGATTAGTCCTGATGAGACCCTTAGAATTATTCAGGAATTATATGAAAAGAAGCTGGTAACATATCCGAGAACAGATGCCAGAGTAATGTCGACAGCAGTAGCCAAGGAGATATATAAAAATATATCAGGCCTAAAAAGGTATGATAAAGCTGCAGAGATTGCAGAGGAAGTCCTTAATAATGGAAGCTACAAGACAATAGGTAAGGATAAAAGATATGTTGATGATAAACAGATTACAGATCATTATGCAGTAATACCTACAGGTCAGGGCTTTGAAAACCTAAAGGGTCTTTCAGAAGTATCGTCAAAGGTTTATGAGATAATTGTAAGAAGATTTTTGAGTATATTTTATCCGCCGGCAGTATATCAAAAGCTTACTTTAGATGTTTTGATAGATGGGGAACATTTCTTTGCAAACTTTAAGATCCTGTCAGAAGAAGGATATTTAAAGGTTGCAAGGCCTTCGTTTATAAAAGCTAAAAACGATAATGAAAAGAAATCCGGTAAGAATGATAGCGATGGGGCTAACCAGCAGGAGGAAGGCTCAGATAATAATGGTTCCGAAGACGAAGAAATAAGAGTGGATGAAGATTTCCTGAAAAAGCTTTCCACATTAAAGAAGGGAAGCGAAATATTCTTATGTGGTATGAATATAAAAGAAGGAGAAACGTCTCCTCCAAAGAGATATACCTCAGGTTCCATGATACTTGCTATGGAAAATGCAGGCCAGCTGATAGAGGATGAGGAGCTTAGAGCCCAGATAAAGGGTAGTGGAATAGGAACATCAGCTACCAGGGCAGAAATTCTAAAAAAGCTTTTTAATAACAAATATCTTAATCTTAATAAGAAGACTCAGGTTATAAGTCCGGCACTTATGGGAGAAATGATATTTGATGTTGTGGAGCTATCCATAAAACCGATGTTAGATCCGAAGCTTACAGCCAGCTGGGAAAAAGGACTTACACAGGTAGCAGATGGTGAAATATCATCAGAAGTATATATGAATAAGCTTAATGATTATGTTTCCAGAAGGACAGAATATGTCCGGGGACTCAATAATCAATCACAACTTAAGAGCATGTTTGTTAAAGCATCACAAAATTATAAGAAAATGAGCTGAGTAATTATTTGATTTTTCACTAGATTTTTTTTGAGTTTTGTGAGATTATATTGTTTAAAGTAGTAACATGACGAATTTTATGGATCTACTATAATAAAGAAAATATAAATCTTGAAAGGAGTTTTTCACATGATCTATTCAAAAGAAGTTGAAGAAATGTGCCCGGTTAAGCAGGGTGTGAACCATGGTTGTGCGCCTATTCCTGAAGAAGCTAAGTGGGTAAAAGCAAAAGAAGTAAAGGATATCAGCGGTTTTACACATGGTATTGGTTGGTGTGCTCCACAGCAGGGTGCATGTAAGCTTTCTTTAAATGTGAAAGAAGGTATTATTCAGGAAGCACTTGTTGAGACAATTGGATGTTCAGGTATGACTCATTCAGCAGCTATGGCAGCTGAAATTCTTCCTGGAAGAACTGTTCTTGAAGCATTAAATACTGACCTTGTATGTGATGCTATCAACACAGCTATGCGTGAACTTTTCCTTCAGATCGTTTACGGTCGTTCACAGTCAGCTTTCTCAGAGGACGGTCTTGCAGTTGGTGCAGGTCTTGAAGACCTTGGTAAGGGAACACGTACAATGGTTGGTACAACCTACGGTACACTTGCTAAGGGACCCAGATATCTTGAGTTAACAGATGGTTACATCACAGGTATCGCTCTTGACGAGAATGATGAGATTATCGGATACAAGTATGTTAACTTTGGTAAGATGATGGACTTCATCAAAAAGGGAGACGATCCCGCTACAGCATACGAGAAGGCTTGCGGTCAGTACGGTCGTGTTGCAGATGCTGTTAAGATTATCGATCCCAGAACAGACAAAGAAGTAAAGTAAGGAGGAAATAAAAATGGCATTATTTGAATCATATGAAAGAAGAGAGCCTCAGATTCTTGCTAAGCTTAAGGAGTATGGCATCTCATCAATCGAAGAATGTAAAG
>JAZUFJ010000337.1:0-2599 GCA_045640645.1 Lachnospiraceae bacterium | reverse complement strand
CTCCAACATCTCCACAAGCTAAATATCCTGTCGCAGGAGTGATCACTCTTATGCCATAGTGCTCTAAGGTTTTCATATTATCTTGGGTAATAGGATTAGCATACATCCTTGTGTTCATAGCCGGTGAAACAACCTTTGGACAAGTACTGGCAAGAAATGTAGTAGTAAGCATATCATCAGCTATTCCATGAGCTGCCTTTGCTATAACATTTGCACTGGCAGGAGCTATCATAAACACATCTGCTGCCTTCGCAAGCTCAACATGCTCTACATCATATTGAAAGTTTCTGTCAAAGGTATCAACTAAGCATTTGTTACCTGTTAAAGTTTCAAAGGTTATAGGATTAATGAAATTAAGAGCATTTTTTGTCATTATAACAGTAGTATTGGCTCCTCTTTTCTTTAGCATACTGCACAAGCTGGCAATCTTATATGCTGCAATACTTCCTGTCACACCTATTACAATATTTTTATCTTTTAATATATCCATGCCCAGCCCCTCTGATTAATCCTTCTGATTTTTCTCATAAATAATCTTAAGACCAGTTAAGGTCAATTCATCATCAATAATAATATCGTGAACACAATTAGGAATAATTCTTGGAGCAAGGCCACCTGTAGCTACTACTTTTGTAGTATATCCCAGCTCCTTCCATACTCTGTCTATCATTCCATCCATTGACGCTGCCTGGCCCATGATTATTCCGCTCTTCATACAATCAACAGTGTTCTTTCCTATCACATTTTCCGGTGCCTCAAGAGCTATCTTTGGAAGCTGTGATGTACGGTTAACTAAAGAATCAAGGGAAACACGTACTCCTGGCATGATTGTTCCGCCAATATAATTTTTCTTATCATCCAGAACGCTTATTGTGGTAGCGGTACCCATATCAATCATGATAAGTGGATATCCGTATTTCTGAAGACCTGCAACAGCGTTTACAATCAAGTCTGAGCCAACTGATGCCGGGTTGTCCATTCTGATATTTATGCCTGTTTTCAGGCCAGGACCTACAAGCAATGCCTCAATACCAAAAAATTTCTTAATGGCTGTAGCGATAATAGGATTTAGCGGAGGCACTACAGAGGAAATAATAGCTCCATTAAACTGATTCATCGTAATTCCATATATATCTATCAACGCATGAAACTCTACAACATATTCCAGCTCTGTTTTAGAGGTATCAGTCGATATCCTCTCAACAAAAACAATTTTATCTTCATCAAAGCCGCCGACTACAATATTGGTGTTTCCTATATCCACTGCTAATATCATGATTCCTCATCTCCTTATTTTATATAAGAGGCTTTAAAATTTTTAAAGCCTCTTATGGATATTCAATACATATGTATTTGCTCTATTTGTCAAATAAATTAAACTTACTTATTTTGTTTCAATGAGCTTTGCTCTCTTAAGGGCAGTTCCTATAATACCTACAAATGCAGTTGTTACTATTATTTCAAAAATTGTATTTGAGGCAAATGTTCCAACGATGTATGTAATCATTGATGTCTTACCTATAGTATTATGAAGATATTCATCAAATACCGGGTTGGTGCCAAAGCATGCCCATAATAATCCCATAAAGAATATGAAATTGAGAAGAGCGGCACAAAGACCTGTTACAAACATTGAAATCTTGTCATTAATTACCTTTTTTAGCCCCTTGTAAATAAGACCAAGTAAATAACCTGTAAGAGCTCGTGAAATAAATCTCTGGACAAATGTAAGTACCGGGCTAATAGAAAATGTCAGCATACCCATTCCACTTGGAACACCGATTCCCATAGACTGTAAAAAGCTATACAAACCAAAAAAGCCACCTACTACCAGTCCTCCTACAGGGCCAACAGCTATAGCTGCTATTGCTATCGGTATCATATTTAATGTGATTGATAATGGGCCAATTGGAAGAGTACCAAGAGGTGTTGTTGACATGATCAGGACTATAGCTACTAATAATCCCATAGTTACAAGGTTCTTTGTGTTGATTGTTCTGTTTTCCATTTTTTTCTCCTTTGCCTGATAAAGCGCATCTGCTACCGTTCAGGGCTTAATAAAATTTATGCTACCGAGCATTTTCAATGGAAAAACATACTTAAACTATTCTATTATTTGTAACTGCATTACACGCTTCACCGCCGAACTACTAAACCTTTATAATTTCTCGTAGCTAACTTAGGTTTATTAGTCCTTCAGCTTAGTCGTATTTGCAACAAAAAATGATATTTTACAAGATGCATTTTCCATCAGAATAACGCTCAAATGTAAAATATCATATATTTGTTTGTACTTCAATAATTATTATATAGACTATCTCAATTGAAAATTGTAATCGAACATCCATTGATCAAACCATCCCAATGCGGTTTTATCCCTGTTTTTCCATTCATTATCCCAAATACAATAATCTAATAGTTCCCATTCTGCAGATCTCAATTCTTCTCTCGCACCCTTTGATAATTTTGGATCTGTCAGCACCGCATCAACAGTGTTTACAAAAATCTGTATCTGTTTTTCTAATTTTTGCTCTTCACCATGATTTTTAAGCTTAACGCATTTTTCTGCTTCGCCCCAAACATCGCTCATTTGCTGAAT
>JAZUFJ010000336.1:0-2520 GCA_045640645.1 Lachnospiraceae bacterium | reverse complement strand
GCTTGGGATTTGGCTACATGGAAACAGATTATCGTTATGTTTCCTGCTTTAAGGATGGTAAGTGGGATGATGGACAGCTCACAACAGATCCAAATGTAGTTCTTAATGAATGTGCATGTGTTTTCCAGTATGCACAGACTGTATTTGAAGGTCTTAAAGCTTATACTACATCAGAAGGCAAAACAGTAGTTTTTCGTCCTGACTTAAACGCTCAGAGAATGATCGCTTCAGCAGAAAGACTTGAGATGCCTGCTTTCCCAGAAGATAAATTTATTGAAGCAGTTAAAACGGTTGTAGACGCAAACAGAGACTGGGTACCTCCATTTGGAAGTGGTGCTACATTATATGTTCGTCCTTATATGTTTGGATCAAATTCTGTTATTGGTGTAAAACCAGCAGATGAATATCAGTTCCGTATTCTTTGTACACCTGTTGGACCATATTTCAAGGGTGGTGCTAAGCCTATTACTATCAGAGTATGTGATTTTGATAGAGCAGCTCCTCATGGAACAGGTCATATTAAGGGAGGTCTTAACTATGCTATGAGCTTACATGCAATTGTATACGCTCATAAACAGGGTTACGATGAGAATATGTATCTTGATGCTGCTACACGTACAAAGGTAGAAGAGACTGGTGGAGCTAACTTCCTCTTTGTTACAAAGGATGGAAAGGTTGTTACACCTAAGTCAGATAGTATTTTACCATCTATTACAAGAAGATCTCTTATCCAGGTAGCCAAGGAATACTTAGGTCTTGAAGCAGAGGAGAGAGAAGTATACCTTGATGAAGTTAAGGATTTTGCTGAGTGTGGTCTTTGTGGTACAGCTGCAGTAATATCTCCTGTAGGTAAGATCGTTGATCACGGAAAAGAAATATGCTTCCCAAGTGGTATGGCAGAAATGGGACCTGTAACAAAGAAGCTTTATGAGACTCTTACAGGTATCCAGATGGGAACAATAAAAGCTCCAGAAGGCTGGATAGTAGAAATATAATATTGTATTATTTCTAATCTTTGATATAATATCCTTGTGTGATTTTGTTTAATATTTTGTAAGGAGATTATTCGATGGCGACAAAAAATGATACCGAAGTAATTATTGGTGGAAAGGTAATAACATTAAGCGGTTATGAAAGTGAAGAATACCTTCAGAAGGTTGCCACCTATATAAATAATAAAATCCTTGAGTATAACAAGATTGAATCTTATAGAAGACAGCCACTTGAAATGCAGTCTATTCTTCTTCAATTAAATATCGCAGATGATTATTTTAAGGCAAAAAAACTTATAGAATCATTAGAAGAAGAAATTGAAACCAAGGATAAGGAGCTTTATGATTTGAAACATGAGCTTATTGCTTCTCAAATCAAGCTTGAAAGTAAAGAAAAGATGATTAAAGGGTATCAGACAGATATCTCAGGTCGTAAGAATTAATATAAAAGGCTGTCGTAAGACAGCCTTTTGTTATGGAAAAGATAAGAATATTATATCTGTAAAAGAGGAATATTATGTCATATAAAAAAGTTGAGCTTTTAGCTCCGGCTGGAGATTATGAATGCTTTTTAGCTGCTATTAATGCGGGAGCAGACGCAATATATCTTGCTGGGGATAAGTTTGGAGCTAGGGCATATGCAAAAAACTTTAATAATGAAGAGATTATAGAAGCTATTAATTATGCTCATTTATTTAATAGAAAAGTTTACATAACTTTGAACACTGTAATAAAAGAAGATGAGTTTTATGAGCTTTATGATTATGTTTATCCTCTGATCAATGCAGGTGTTGATGGCTTTATACTACAGGATATAGGAGTAATTACTTACTTAAGAAAAAGATTTCCATTAGTACATGTACACGCTAGTACACAGATGGCTGTTACAGATAAAGAAGGAATAAGTTTTCTTAAGAAAATGGGAATAAAACGTGTTGTTTTAGCCAGAGAGTTATCTTTAAACGAGATAAAAGGTATTCATGAATATGATGACATGGAGCTGGAATGCTTTATTCATGGAGCTTTGTGTTATTGTTATTCCGGGAAGTGCCTTATGTCCAGTTTTATAGGGGGAAGAAGTGGAAATAGAGGAAGGTGTGCCCAACCTTGCAGATTACCATACAATGATGAGTATATTTTAAGCGCTAAGGATATCTATACCTTAGATATAATTCCTGACCTTATAAATGCCGGAATCGCCTCCTTTAAAATTGAGGGTAGGATGAAAAGCCCTGATTATGTTGCCACTGTGACAGGAATATACAGAAAGTATATAGATTTGTACTATGCTATATGTGATTCCTTAAAAGATGTAGCTGATACCAATGAAAGATTTAAGCTGTCTAAAGCTAAATATAGTGAATTGCTAAATAAAAAGGACTGCAGGGACATTCTTAATATATATACAAGGAGCGGCAATTCTAACGGTTATTATTATACTTATAATGGCAGAGATATGATAACAATATCAAAGCCGGGGTATAAAACAGCTTCGGAAGAAGAAAAAAATGCTTTATTTGAAAAATAT
>JAZUFJ010000335.1:0-4091 GCA_045640645.1 Lachnospiraceae bacterium | reverse complement strand
CATGGATGGCATAAAGGTTGCTGAAGAAATTATTAAAAAGTATAAGGCGGTTTATGATGAATAAAGAAACAGAAGCTTTATTAAGGAGTAAAATTAAAGATCATAAAAGGATTGTTATAAAGATTGGTTCTTCATCTTTACACCACATGGAAACAGGTGGACTTAATCTTACAAAGATGGAAAGACTTGTTAGAGAGCTGTGTGAGCTTAGAAATGAAGGAAAAGAGGTTATATTAGTATCCTCTGGTGCAATAGCAGTTGGAAAGAAAACCTTAAATCTTTCCCCAACAGATAAGGAAATACCTCTTAAGCAGGCTTGTGCTGCTATAGGACAGGCAAAGCTGATGATGATATATGAAAGACTTTTCGCAGAGTATAATCATCTTACAGCCCAGATACTTATGACTAAGCATACTATCGTTAACAGGGTAAACAGACAGAACGCTCATAATACTTTTTCACAGCTTTTAAAGCTTGGAGTAATACCTGTAGTAAACGAGAATGACACTGTTGCGGTACACGAGGTAGAGGATACAATAGGTGATAATGATTTTCTATCAGCTGTAGTTGCTGCTTTAATAGACGCAGATCTTCTTATTCTTTTGTCTGATATTGATGGTTTATATACAGATGATCCAAGAGCAAACGCAGATGCAGAATTTGTTGAGGTCGTTGACAAGCTTGATGATCAGCTTATGTCTATGGGCAAGGATTCTACTACAGGAATCGGCACAGGTGGAATGAGCGCAAAGCTGCATGCCGCTGTTGTAGCTGTAAACGCAGGCTGTGATATGATCATAGCAAATGGAGAAGATGTTGGAGTAATACATAAGATTATGGAAGGTCGTAATTACGGAACATTATTTTTAGGTCACCGTGATGATAACTTCGATATAGCTGATTATGTAGAGAGAACCAGATAATATTTTTGATGGGTTGATTTATAACGGAGATACAACTATGAACATGGAAGAAAGAATAAAGCGTATAAATGAGCTTTATCACAAATCTCAGGAGGGACCTCTTTCTGAGGAGGAAAAGGCTGAACAGAAGCGTTTAAGACAGGAATATGTTGATAATATACGTCAGAATTTGAGATCCCAGCTTGATAATATTGATATACAGAACGATGATGGTACAGTAACTAACCTCGGAGATAAGTTTGGTAAAAAAGAATAAAGGCTATGGATTATTTAGACAAGGCGGTTATAAGAATAGATATTCTTAGTAAGCGGGGGCGGCTATCCGAAAATGAACTTAATGACTACAGTCTTAAGATTCTTGAAAGGCTTTGCAGTCTTGAACAATATAAAAAGGCAAATATCTTATATTTATATGCATCTTATTTAACAGAAGTAAGGACTTATGACTTAATAAGAAGAGCCTTTGAAGATGGTAAAAGAGTAGCTATACCTATATCATATATTGATAATTACGATATTCCTGCTATGAAGTTTTATGAGATTAATTCAGCAAGTAAGCTGAAAATCGGTTATAAAGGGATTATGGAGCCTGATATTTCGGATGATAATACTCATATTATGATTGATGAACCTGATTTGTTTATCATTCCGGGAGTGGCCTTTGATACGAAGCGAAACAGAATAGGATATGGAAAAGGCTTTTATGACAGGTATATGGCCTCAAACCAGTTACAATCACCTGTTGTAGCATTGGCTTTTGAATGTCAGATATATGATAAAATTATACCTGCAGATAAGTATGACAAAAAGCCTGATATGATTGTTACAGAAAAACGAATAATTAAATGATTATGTATCAAAAATAATTTTTGTTACATGTATAATGTGTGAATAGTTTTGGAGAATTAGAATTGATAGATTTGAATAATATACCAGTCAGTGAACCGGAAAGACAGAATTACTTTATTGAGCAGGCTTCAAATTATATAAAGGAGCTTGAAGAGAAAATTGGAAGAAAATTAACCTTTTGCGTTACAACTTTTGGTTGTCAGATGAACGCCAGAGATTCTGAAAAGCTTTGTGGTATACTGAAAAAGATCGGCTATGTTGAAACGGAAGTAGAAACAGAAGCAGATTTTGTTTTATTTAATACCTGCACGGTCAGAGAGAACGCAAATATGCGATTGTATGGCAGACTGGGTACATTAAATAAATATAAAAAGAATAAGAAGCATATGCTGATTGGCCTTTGCGGATGCATGATGCAGGAGCCAAGCGTTATAGAAAAGATAAAGACCAGCTATGGTTTTGTTGATATAATATTTGGTACACACAATATTTATAAGCTGGCAGAGCTTATTTGTATCAGGTATGAGGCTGAGAATGAAAGCTTTATAAAGGGCATAAGAGAGCTTGATTCTAATGAAGCGTTAAATATTAATAATAAAATGGTTATTGATATCTGGAAGGATACTGACAGGATTGTTGAGGATATTCCAAGCGATAGAAAGTTTCCGTTTAAAAGCGGTATAAATATAATGTTTGGGTGTAATAATTTCTGCAGCTACTGTATAGTACCATATGTAAGAGGCCGTGAGAGATCACGTAATCCAAAGGACATTATAAGAGAGATAGAGAAGCTATCCAAAGATGGTGTTAAAGAAATTATGCTTCTAGGTCAGAATGTAAACTCTTATGGAAAAAATCTTGAGAACCCTATTACCTTTGCTGAATTACTAAAAGAAGTAGAAAAGGTGGAGGGCATTGAGAGGATACGTTTTATGACCTCCCATCCAAAGGACTTATCAGATGACCTTATTCAGGTGATGAAGGAGTCTAAGAAGATTTGCAGACATCTGCATTTGCCTTTGCAATCAGGATCCAGCCGTATACTTCAAGCTATGAACAGAAGATATACAAAGGAGCAATATCTTGAGCTGGCGTTAAAGATCAGGAAAGAAATACCTGATATAGCTATTACTACAGATATTATTGTTGGTTTCCCTACAGAGACAGAAGCTGATATAGATGATACAATTGATGTAATAAAAAAAGTAAAATTTGACAACGCCTTTACTTTTATTTATTCAAAGCGTACAGGTACACCGGCTGCTGTAATGGATGGCCAGGTGGATGATAAATTTGCTCATGAACAGTTTGACAGAGTATTAAACGTTGTTCAGGAAACCTCAAAAGAACAGAGCGGTAAATATACGGGCCAGATAACAAAGGTTCTGGTAGAAGAGGTAAACGAACAGGATGAGAGTTACGTTACTGGAAGAATGAGTAATAATCTGTTAGTACACTTTAAGGCAGATCACTCGGTTATTGGCTCTATAGTAGAGGTTAAACTTATTGAATGTAAAGGTTTTTACTATATAGGAGAAATGTGTTAATAATTTAATTAAATATAAATGGAGGAAATGATTAATGGCAAAAGGAATGACTATGACCCAGAAGATTCTTGCAGCCCATGCAGGTCTTGAATTTGTTGAGAAAGGACAGCTTATTGAAGCTAATCTCGACCTCGTGCTAGGTAATGATATTACTTCACCTGTTGCAATTAAAGAATTTAATAAGCTTGGAGCCAAGGATGTCTATGATAAGACAAAGGTTACAATGGTTATGGATCATTTCGCTCCAAACAAAGATATAAAGGCGGCTGAACAGTGTAAAATGTGCCGTGATTTCTGTAATGACAAGGAAATCGTTAATTTCTTTGATGTAGGCCAGATGGGCATTGAGCATGCGCTACTTCCTGAAAAAGGACTGGTAGTATCAGGTGATGTAGTTATCGGTGCGGATTCACATACCTGTACTTATGGTGCACTTGGTGCTTTTTCTACAGGCGTAGGTTCTACAGATATGGCATGCGGTATGGCTATTGGCAAGGCATGGTTCAAGGTTCCACGTGCTATGAAGATAGTGCTTAAAGGTGCATTGCAGAAGAATGTTTCCGGTAAGGACGTTATTCTTCATATTATTGGTAAGATTGGTGTAGACGGAGCTCTTTATAAATCCATGGAATTTACCGGTGAGGGTGTTAAGAGCCTTTCTATGGCTGACAGACTTTGTATAGCTAATATGGCTATTGAAGCTGGTGCCAAGAATGGTATTTTCCCTGTAGATGAGGAATGCATTAAATATGTTAAGGAGCACTCTGACAGA
>JAZUFJ010000334.1:0-2717 GCA_045640645.1 Lachnospiraceae bacterium | reverse complement strand
TGATGGTTTTAGTCTAGACGAACAATCGTCCCATTGCATTTATGTTAAAGAATTATTTAATGATTTTCTGAATTATATTGTTAAAATCATCTCAAATAAAACAGGAACCGATTAACTTCCTTCATCTCCACATAATTTATACTGTTTCCATCTGACAGATAATCAAAAATATGCTCTCTGGTAATCAGGTAATCATATACCTGCTCATAGGAAGATTGGTTACTGCATTTTATTGTAACAAAGTTATCCCCGTCAGCATAAGCTTTATCAAATACCCTTTGGAACTTCTCTTCATCTGCGTTCTCAAATAGCAAGCCTTCCCTGACATAGTAGTTATCCCGCATGGAATCACATACCGGCAGAGGAACAAGCTCATTGATAACATGTGTTTTCTCTATCTCACTTCGAGGAATGCAAAGATAATCATAGCTAATATCAGGCGAATCAAACAACACATCATCTTCCATTGTCAGACTATATGAAGCATCTCCCCAGGTGGCATCCACAAAGTAATAATTTCCATCTATTCTTACGATATTAAAGACATGCGATTCCGTATCCTTTACCTTACCTTCAACAAGAATACAAAATACTCCCAGCTTATTAAGAAGATACTGGACTGATTTCGCATAGCCCTGGCACACACTTTTGCTGTTCAATAACACGCTTAGAATATTCTGATTTTCCGCAGAATCAAGATCATATTCCGTATTTTTTATGATATATTCGTAAATATATTTTACCTTTTCATATTCTGACGCATCTGGTGAAATACCGCTCAGACAATTGCTTACCGCTTCATCTACTAAAAGCTGACGTTTAACCGCCTCGTCGAAATCACAGGTATATCTTCCCTCAAACTCAATCTTTTCTATTTTATCTTTCCTGGTAAACTTCGTAATAGAATAACCCGTAACATAAAATAACTCCGGATGGTCAAGCATAACGCAATTAAATGCCTTATCCAGTACCTCTACATCCACTGTAGATAATGGCTTTTCTACCTCTACCTTCTGTAAAACTGATAATATCTCCCGATATATCTGTCTTTCCTCTTCAGATAAGCAGGAATAACAATATCCATACTCATTATCTGCATCTTCTGGCACTGGGTTTACGTTAGATGAGGCCGGTGTTGTATCATCTGCTTCCCCTTCATATGCAAACTCATTCTCCATATCCGTCAGAATATCTTCTTCCGGCGTAGTTTCTTCTTTGTTATCAGCGCCAGCTAACTGAATAAGCTCCTTAGGTATCAATTCCTTTGGAAATTCAAAATCCAAGAGCGCTGATGCATTGAAATTATCCAGAATCCCATATAAATATTCACTTTTTAAATAATTTGGTAGCAATCCCGATGCTACAAATAACAGGATTCCTCCAATTACGAGGAACCCTGTTAAATATCTGAAAAACTTACGCATTCTCTTCGCTCTTCAATAAATTAATTCTTACTAAACTCTGCCAATTCAAGACCCTTGTTTCTTTCAAGTGTCATATTAACGCTCCAGCTGTTTACGAATAACAATAATGGATTACCCTTCATATCCTTAACACGCTTCATATCAGAAGTTCCGGTAATCTTAGCTACATCTGTATCAGGGCTTACTATCCATCTGATATGCTCATAAGGTAAGGTTTCTAAACGAATATCAACATTATATTCGTTTTCAAGTCTGTATTTTAATACCTCAAACTGAAGAACACCTACTACTCCGACAATGATTTCTTCAAGACCGGTATTAAACTCCTGGAATATCTGAATAGCACCTTCCTGTGCTATCTGAGTGATACCCTTTACAAACTGCTTACGTTTCATAGTATCCATCTGTTTTACTCTTGCGAAATGCTCAGGAGCAAATGTAGGTATACCCTCGTATTTGAAATTCTCATTTGTCATACAGATTGTATCACCTATAGAGAAAATACCCGGATCAAATACACCAATAATATCTCCGGCATAGGCTTCGTCAACTATATGTCTTTCACTAGCCATCATCTGCTGAGGCTGGGATAATCGCATATTTCTTCCGCCCTGTACATGCTTTACTTCCATTCCAGCATCGAACTTTCCTGAACAGATTCTCATAAATGCGATTCTGTCTCTGTGGGCTTTGTTCATATTAGCCTGAATCTTAAATACAAAAGCTGAAAAATCTTTCTCTGTAGGATTGATTATTCCTGCATCAGACATTCTTGCAAGAGGCGTTGTTGTCATCTGTAGGAAATACTGTAAGAAAAGCTCAACGCCAAAGTTTGTAAGAGCTGATCCGAAGAATACAGGCGAAAGCTCTCCCTTCTGTACAAGATCCAAATCAAAATCAGCGCTGGCACCATCTAGAAGCTCTATCTCATCCATAAGTGTGCTATGAGCTTCTTCTCCAATATAATCAAGGAGCTTTTCTTCATCATCTATTGGAATAAACTCGGTATGACCTTCCTTTGTACCCTTCTCTGTATCAGAAAAAGTCGCAACACTCTTTTTATTTCTGTCATATACGCCCTTAAAACGTTTTCCACTGCCTATAGGCCAGTTAATAGGGCAGGTAGCTATACCCAGCTCCTTCTCTATCTCATCTAAAAGCTCGAAGGTATCATTTGCATCTCTATCCATCTTGTTTATAAATGTAAAGATAGGTATATGTCTCATAACACAAACCTTGAAAAGTTTTCTTGTCTGTGCCTCAACACCCTTTGAAGCATCTATAACCATTACC
>JAZUFJ010000333.1:0-6711 GCA_045640645.1 Lachnospiraceae bacterium | reverse complement strand
ACCTTCCTTTTTAATGATCAAAAAAGAGCACTTTTTATATGTTAGTATACGACATTAGGGGTAATGAAGGCTACTTTTTTGGAAAAATATGAAAAAATGGCAGAAAATAGGGAAATTTTCTTGTAATAATTGATAAAAATCACGAATAATTGGATGCTTTTTTTGTGCCAAATTGGAAAGGTTACTACAATATATTGGGGTATTTTTTTGCAAAGACTTTACAAATTGTTTCAAATTTGTTACAAATATATTGCGGGGAATTAAAGTATAAGTAATGAAACATGATGAGAAAGGGAAAATAATGATAAAAAAATTGATTTTAATGTTGTGTGTTCTACTGTTTAGTATGCCGGTTATTCCAGTATATGCAGCTACAGCAGATAGCGAAACAAAGGAATCGCCAATTAATATTGATAATGGATATGTAAGCTGTAGATTTTGCTCAACCTATGATGAGCATATCCAACATCTTAAGAATGCAATAGCTTCACCTGAAGCAAAAGCTCAGGAGAAGGAAACAGAAGAAAGTGTTACAGTGGCAGAAAGCGTTATAGCAGCCGTAACAGATAATGTAGTAGAAGATACTATAGCGGAAAAAGATAATGCAGTAGAAAAAGATACTGTAGCAGAAAAAATAGTAGTAGAAAACGTAATTCCTGAAATAATGGCAATGACTGTAGTTGCAGAGGAGCCAGAAGTGGCAAAATCTGAAATGGCAGCAGAGCCAGCAGCAGTAATAGCAGAGCCGGAAACGGATACAGAAATAGAAGTGGAAGCAGAAACACCAGCGATACTTGAAACAACAGTAATGCCAGAGATATCAGCGGTGGCAGTAACACCAGTAACACTTGAAACAACAGTAATGCCAGAGACATCAGCGGTGGCAGAAACACCGGCAGTACTTGAAACACCGGTAGTGCCTGAGACGGTAGCAATTCCAGAAACAACAGAGAATCCTGAAATAGTGGTAACATCAGAAAAAGAAACTCCTGAGATGGGAAAATCTGACGAGAAGGTTAACGTTGCGCTAATGATGGCGATGCTTGCATCAAATATTGTTAATGATAAATCTGACGCGGAAACTACTGAGGCTATTTCTAATGAAGTATTGATTGAGAATAAGGTAGTAAATGCAGTAGATGAAAAAGTGGTAAATACTGTAGAAGATAAAGTGGCAAATAATGCGGAAAATGATGCAGTAAATAGTGCTGAAAATAAAGTAGTAAATAATGCTGAGAATAAAGTAGTAAATAATGTAGATGAAAAGGCAGAGACTACGAAAGAAGTAGAGCAGAGCACATATGTCCCAGCCCCGGATTATTATTCAGAGCTTGACGAGCTGTATCGTCTTGTGGAATCAGAGGCAGGAATAGAAAATCAGCGTTGTAAGGAAATGGTAACAGCGGTAGTTATGAACCGTGTGGAATCTGATCAGTTTCCAAATTCTGTACATGGAGTAATACATGCAAAAGGAGCCTTTTCAGTTGTTAGTACCGGAGCTATAAAAAAGGTTAAGCCTTCAGCTGAAACTATAGCTGCGGTGAATAATGTTTATTATGACAGCGTTGAAACACCTGATGATATTTACTTTTTCAGAAATAAGCACTATTTTAATTGGTGTCCACCAGCGTTTTCTATTGGAAGGACATTCTTTAGTAAGATGAAGGCTCAATAGTGTGACATGATGAAAAAAATAGGAATAATAGTTGGAGCTTCTCCTATAGGGTCAGAGAAAAAAATACTTTTTCAGCTGATAAAGGAGAATGAAGTTTACATAATTGCTGCTGATGGAGGAATGAAATTCCTTCTTGAAAATGATATAAAGCCTGATTTGTGGATGGGAGATATGGATTCCGCAAAGGATGATATAAGGGATAAGGTTGAAGAGCGATATCCCGAACTTTTGATAAGCTCCTGCTCACCTATTAAAGATGATACAGATACTGCCCTGGCCCTTGATGTGATAACAAATGAGGGGATAAAAGATATACATGTATTTGGTGGTATGGGAGGTAGAAGACCGGAACATAGCATTGCGAATATCCAGCTTATGCATCATTATGCGCTGCGTAGTATCAAAGTGTTTATGTATTCTGAAAACAGTAGCTATTATGTGATAAGTAATTCATCGATTGAATACGAAAAAGATGTGACGGGTTATATTTCAGTTTTTTCTTTGAGCGATGTGAGTAAGCTTAAGATAGAAGGCTTATTTTATGAGTATGAAGGTGAGCTAAGCAATAGCTATGCTTTAGGGGTAAGCAATGAATTTTGCGGAAAAAAAGCCAGAATTGCAGTAGAAAATGGCGTAATATTAATAATCCAATCTGGAAAAGATAATATTTAAAAACGGTGCTTCGATAGGTGCGAAGCACCGTTTGTATTTTACGGGGGCTATTAACAAATATTCATCTCCAATTAACAAAAATTAACAAGACTATTCTAAATAGTATTGATACCATGAATATAACATTAGATGCAGGGTGAGATGTTTTGTCGGCATGCAGGCAGGATATCAACACTTCATTTGGTGTTATGTTAACTTGGGAGGTTGACCATGAATAGAATTGAAGGAATTAATGATATCATTGAGATGGACATTATAGAGGAAATAAATGGTGTTAATGAACTGATAAGACAAACCGGACACAGGATAAATTTAATAAGGAAAAATCATAATCATACCCAGAAGGATTTGTCGAGACTGGTAGCAGTTTCCACATCATATATGAGCAGACTGTTATGTGACAAGGACGAATGGCGTAAGGACAGGGTACGTATAATAGCTGATTACTATAAGGTACCTTTTGAATATCTGTATTATGGTGTGACTGTATCCGAAAGAATGGAAAGATATGATAATGATATGGATTTTGAAACCCAGTGTAATGATTTTTTGTTAAGGTTAAAATCTATGCCTGATAGGGATCAGTTTAGATATGGATTATTTTATATTATCAGATTGGCAAATATGATATCGGAGCTGAATTTTATTGATGAGTATATCTCAACACCATATAAATATTAAAGGATAAGGAGATACTAATTTGGATGCATTGGTTAGTAGAAGATACTTAAAATATGAGGAGGGGGTAAAACGGTATGGAATATGCAGAAGCTCCTTTATCAAACATGCAAATGAGGCTAAGGCTGTGATAAAAATAGGGAAAACAGTGTTGGTGGATACAAAGATCTTTGAGCAATACCTGGAAAAAAACAGAATAGGACGGCTTGAAGATGATGAAGTGTAGAATATAAAATTGGTTATCGGAGAAAGATTATGAGGGATGATTCCTTAATGCGGGGATCATCCCTCTGTGTTATTATCTATCGCTGATATTGTGCGCATATATTACATCTGTTCCCCAGATATCATGACACATCGGTCCCGTTCCCAAATACCAAAATATGACTAGAAAAAAATAAGGTAATTTGGTACAATATAATAGCGTGTATCCTTATGGTCTTTTTTGAAAAATTAAGGATGAAAAGCTAATTAATATGGTGAAAACATGGAGGTAGTAATGACATACCAGACGTTGTTAATAATACAGTGGATAAGCGTTGTTGTGCTGGCAATAGAGTCCGTTTATGTATTTATGAATATAAAAACTAAGGGGCAGTCATATTTATTTTTGTTCTGTTTTGCAACAATGATAAATAATGCGGCCTATACATTAGTGATGCAATCACGAGTGGCTGAAGAGGGAAGCGTAGCCTCAAGGCTTTCTTATGTAGGAAAGGTATGGATACCTTTAACCTTTTTAGTGGTTGTATTTGATATGTGCGAGGTAAAGGTTAGAAGATGGATTTACAGCTTGTTATTCACGATTCACCTTTCTGTAATGTTTTTAGTGCTTACCAGTGATAAGCATAATTTCTTCTACTCAGCTGAGAGAAAGTTTGTGGAAACAGATCTATTTCCACACAACGTTTACGGACATACCTTTATATATAACGCATACATGGTATTATGTGTTATCTATGTAATAATCGGCCTGACAGTAATAGTGAGGCGGTATATACAGGATAATGATAAGCATAACCGTCATCTTTATCTATATATGGCATTGGCTGTATTGGCTATGGTTGGAGGGCTCCTTGGCTTTTTGTTCCACCTTACCAAAGGATATGATTCAACAGCTCTTGGTTATTCGATTACCTCAATTATTATGGTAATCGCGATATTCAAGTACAAGCTTATGGATACTTTGAGCATCGTTAGGGATTATGTTATAGATACCATGTCTGAGGGTATTATAGCTACAGACAGAACTGGCAAAGTAATCTATTATAACGAAGCTATGCGCAATATTTTTGAGGATATAGATATAGACAGCCAGGAAGCGGTAAACGTAATAAAGAAAAGAATAAAAAATGCTGAAATGATACATCATGATGATGATATTTTTTCACCAGTCCAGACACCGCTTTTGCATAACAATCATAAAAAGGGTGATCTTTACGTTTTGACTAATGTTACCGCCAGCTATAGGTATATGCAGGAGCTGAAGGAGCAAAAAGAGCTGGCAGAGCGGGCTAACGAATCTAAAACAGCCTTTTTATCAGTCGTATCCCATGAAATCAGGACTCCTATGTCAGCTATAGTAGGTATGACGGATCTTATTCTTGAAGAGGCAGATCAGTTAGGACAGAGAAATGTAAAATATCTTCAGAATATTAAAAATTCTGGCGATGCGCTGGTAATGATAGTAAATGATATCCTTGACCAGTCAAAGATAGAAGCTGGGAAAATGGAGATTGTTGAGGATGTTTATGAGCTTCGTCCTATGACCGATGATGTCAGGTTGATAATAGAGAACAGGATAGGAAGTAAACCGGTTGAGCTTATATACGATATTGATGAGCGTATTCCTAAGTTCCTGGTAGGAGACAGCTTAAGAATCAGACAGATACTTATTAATCTGTTAAATAATGCTGTAAAATTTACTGAAGAAGGCTTTATCAAGCTTACTATTAAGCTGGTTGGCGAAGAGAATGATAAAAAACGTTTGGAATTTGCTGTAAGAGATTCCGGACAGGGCATTAAACCGGAAGACCTGGAAAAGCTTGGACAGGCCTTTGTACAGGTTGATACGAAGAAGAATCACATGAAGGAAGGTACCGGACTAGGTCTTTCAATATCAAGAGATTTTATCTCAATGATGGGCGGACAGCTCAACGTAGTCAGCCGCTATGGTGAGGGTACGGAATTCTATTTTGCTATATGTCAGGGCGTTACTAAGGGAATGGAAAATAGTAATGTAAACATTAATAAGCAGGCATGGCAGCAGGATGATAAGTTTAAGGCTCCGGATGCAAAGATTTTAGTGGTAGATGATACAGAGATTAATCTTATTATCTTCAAAGAACTGTTAAGACCTATAGAGGCAGAAATAATCACAGCTAATTCTGGTGAAAAAGCTATAGAACTGGTAAAAACAAATCGTTTCAATGCAATCTTTATGGACTATATGATGCCATATATGGATGGTATAGAAACAGTCACCTATATTAGGAATCTGTCAGAGCAGGATACAGATGCTGAAAATGCAGAGTATTACAGATCTGTACCAATTATAGCCCTTTCAGGTGATTCTAATGATAGCACAGTAGAAGCTTTTGTAAACGCAGGAATAGATGATTATATGGTTAAGCCAGTTGACGTTAAGAGATTAAAGAAGATGATAATAAAATGGTTACCAAAAGAATATATAAAAAGAGTATAAAAATGTAACTGAAAAAATAAATGAGGAGAATTATGAAATGGCACTTACAAAGAAACCGGTAACGGGAATGAAGGACATCCTTCCAAAAGAAATGCAGATAAGAGATTATGTAACATCTCTTGTAAAGGAAACATATGGAAGCTTTGGTTTCTCTCCAATAGAGACTCCTTGTGTGGAGCATATCGAAAATTTATGTTCAAAACAGGGCGGAGAAAATGAAAAGCTTATATTTAAAATCATGAAAAGAGGAGAAAAGCTGGATCTTTCATCTGCTAAAGCAGAAGAGGATATAACAGATTCAGGTCTTAGATATGACCTTACTCTTCCTTTATCAAGATATTATGCTAATCACGCAAATGAGCTCCCAAGTCCTTTTAAGGCTTTACAGATGGGCAGCGTATGGAGAGCTGACAGACCTCAGAAGGGTAGATTCAGACAGTTTGTACAGTGTGATATAGATATCCTTGGAGATCCAAGCTATTTAGCAGAGATAGAGCTTATTCTGGCTACAACTACTCTTCTTGGCAAGCTTGATTTCAACGGCTTTACTGTACGTATAAATGATAGAAGAATACTTAAATCAATGGCAGCTTATTCAGGTTTTGATGAGGCCAGCTATGATACTGTATTTATTATTCTTGATAAGATGGATAAGATTGGTCTTGATGGTGTAAGAGAAGATCTTATTAATAATGGTTTTGAAGAGGAAAAGGTTAACAAATACCTTTCTCTGTTTGAGAACGTAACAGATGATATACAGGGAATCAAATATTTAAGTGAAGCTCTTGGTGATTTCCTTGACAAGGATACAGCTGACAGCCTTACAACGATTATTGAATCTGTAGAAAATGTTAAGGCAGCACAGTTCAAGATAGCTTTTGACCCAACTTTGGTTCGTGGAATGTCTTATTATACAGGAACAATCTTCGAAATCGAAATGCCAGATTTCCGAAGTAGCGTAGCAGGTGGTGGTCGATATGAC
>JAZUFJ010000332.1:0-2448 GCA_045640645.1 Lachnospiraceae bacterium | reverse complement strand
AGGTTAACTTTGAGCTGCCTGGTGGATTAAGCTTAAGCAAGCCTGTAGTGGTTAGTGTAAATCTAATTCCTTCACATGATGTAAACTTTGACACAGGAAATGTAGAAGAGCTTGCTGTACCTGAAAATAATGAGGTCAGTGAAGTGGTTCAGGAAGAGCAGCCTGTAAATGAGATACCGGTAGAAAATATTATTCCGGATGTAGTGATGCCCGATGATTCTATTCCTGCAGAAGTAATAATGGATGTGGGAGAATATGTAGAATAAAAATAGAGCTTTAACAGGGTGAATTAAAAAAGTATTGTCTTGTTTATGTAGTGAAGTAATGCTATAATATATATTATATATTTTTGAAATAACATACTTTGGGGTTATATATTGAATGGAGGTATTTGTGTTATGGTAAGCCAGAAGGTAGTGATTAAAAATCCTACAGGTTTGCATCTAAGACCGGCCGGTATCCTATGTAAGGAAGCTATGCAGTTCAAATCATTAATTACATTTAATTTTCGTGAGAATACAGCAAATGCTAAAAGCGTATTAAGTGTATTAGGAGCCTGCGTAAAGTGCGGTGATGAGGTCGAGTTTGTGTGCGAAGGCGAAGATGAAGAAATCGCTTTAAAGACTCTCGTTGAAGCTATCGAGAATGGTTTAGGCGAATAAATACGCGATAAAAAAGCTGGTGATCCAGCTTTTTTTGTTATGGCGACAACTGCTAATCAGCTGATAAAACTTGCAAAGCATGTTTTATCGCTGTTGCTGTCACTGTTGCTAATAGAAGGGAGAAAAGAAATGCTTAATTATGGACGATACAGAAAAAATCCTGTATTAGACTACAAAGAAAGAGAATGGCCAAACAAGGAAATTGAAAAGGCTCCAATATGGTGTAGCGTAGACTTGAGAGATGGTAATCAGGCGCTCATTGATCCAATGATTGTTGAGGAGAAGATGGAGTTCTATGAGCTTTTATTAAAACTAGGCTTTAAAGAGATAGAGATTGGTTTCCCAGCTGCTTCACAGATAGAATTTGATTTCTTACGTCAGCTTGTTGACAGAAAGAAAATTCCGGCAGGAGTAAAGATGCAGGTGCTCTCACAGTGTAGAGAGGAACTTATTGATAGAACCTTTGAAAGTATCCAGGGAATAGATGAGGTTATATTCCATATTTATAATTCAACTTCTACTCTTCAGAGAGATGTTGTATTTAATATGGATAAAGAAGATATTATTAAGATAGCTGTTAATGGTACACGTATGGTTAAGGAAAGAGCTAAAAACTTCCCTGGAAAGATTACTCTTGAATATTCTCCAGAAAGTTTTACCGGAACAGAAGTGGATTTCGCTCTTGAAATTTGTACTGCAGTACAGGAAGAATGGGGAGCTACTAAGGAAAATCCTATTATTATTAACCTTCCTGCAACTGTAGAGATGAATACACCAAACGTGTATGCAGACCAGATTGAATGGATGAGCAAGCATTTTAAGAATCGTGAAAGCATTATTCTTAGCGTACATCCTCATAATGACAGAGGAACAGGTATTGCAGCTACAGAGCTTGCCCTTCTTGCCGGAGCAGATCGTGTAGAGGGTACATTATTTGGTAATGGAGAGAGAACTGGAAATATAGATATGCTTAATGTTGCATATAATATGTTCTCACAGGGTATTAATCCTGAGCTCGATATTGAACATATCAACGAGATTATTGATGTATATGAAAGATGCTGTAAGATGAAGATTGACGAGCGTCATCCATATGCTGGAAAGCTTGTTTTCACAGCTTTTTCTGGTTCACATCAGGACGCTATCAACAAGGGCGTAAAAGCCATGAAAGAGCGTAAGCAGGAAAAATGGCAGGTGCCATATCTCCCTATTGATCCTGCTGTTATCGGAAGAGAATATGAACCTATCGTTCGTATCAATTCCCAGTCAGGTAAGGGCGGTGTTGCCTTTATTATGGATACATACTTTGGTTTCAAGCTTCCTAAGGGAATGCATAAGGAATTTGCAAAGGTTATTCAGGGAATATCAGAAAAACAGGGCGAAGTATCTCCAGAAGAGATTATGGCAAAGTTCAAGGAAGAGTATCTTGATAAGAAAGAGCCACTTCACTTTATTAAGCTCAAAGTTGATGATAAGAGCGATGTCCTCGATACACAGTTCAGCACAACAATCGTACTTACTTATACTCTTAACGGAAAAGAGGCTTCATTTGAAGCGGTTGGTAATGGACCTATCGATGCTGTAAAGAGAGGCTTAAGAGAAAATCTTGATCTTGATGTAAAGATCCTTGACTATGAGGAGCATGCTCTTCAGGGAGGATCTAACGCACAGGCTGCAGCATATATTCATCTTCTTAATACTGAAGATGGAAGAGTTACATATGGTGTTGGCGTAAGCTCAAATATTACCAGAGCTTCAGTACGAGCTATCTTCAGCGCAGTTAACA
>JAZUFJ010000331.1:0-2535 GCA_045640645.1 Lachnospiraceae bacterium | reverse complement strand
AGTCTCTCCATGAACTTCCTTATTTTGCCCCTTTATATGAGGGCTGACGCGCTTCAGGTGGTAGAAAAAAATATTGTAATGAAGCTTGCAGATGGTGTTGCTCATATTAAGAAGACCTTTAAGGGTGATGAACGTATGATGATGCTCCAGACATATTACAGGCAGAATGATTACAAGCCTACCTATGTACTTCGTGGCGCTACATCTCTTTTCCTTGAGATTCCGTTTTTTATAGCTGCTTACCATTTTCTTTCTACCCTTCCTATAATAGAAGGCGTAGCTTTTGGTCCAATCGCTGACCTGGTAAAACCGGATGCTCTTATCCATATAGGTAGTATTACCTTAAATATCCTACCTGTAATCATGACATTGATAAATGCTATATCCACAGCCATTTTTACTAAAGGCTATCCTAGAAAGACCAAGATTCAGCTCTATTCAATGGCATTGTTTTTCTTAGTATTCCTTTATACTTCGCCAGCAGGCCTGGTATTTTACTGGACTCTTAACAATCTTTTCTCACTTGTTAAGACAATCTTTTACAAGCTCAAACACGCCAAACAGATACTTATAGGCATGGCCTCAGCTGCAGGTCTTGTTTCTATAATCTTTGGTATCAGATATGTTGGGATATCAATCAGCCGATTAGCGCTATTTACATTAGTAGGATTGCTTTTGCAGATACCGGTTGTGAGTGTTCTCATTAATAAGGTAATAGCTAAGAGAAACGAAGCTATTAATAATATTACTGTAACTACAAGTGATACTACTGAAACAATAGATCATCCAGCAAAAACTGCAGATAATCATATTGATGAAAACCCACAGAATAAATACACGAAATTATCTACCGAAAGACAAAACAGCAGCACAAAAATATTTATTTTTTCAGCTCTACTCCTTGCCGTACTTATGGGCTTACTGATTCCATCAGCTGTCATCAAGACCTCTCCTTTGGAATTTGTGAACCTGGCAGCTTACTATAATCCGCTTTGGTACGTATTAAGCGCAGCCCTTTTATCTGTTGGTACTTTCCTCATATGGATAAATGTTTTCTATCGCCTCTCAAATAATAAGGGCAAAATACTTATAGAAAATATATTATGCATAATAGCTGTTACATGTACCATTAACTATATGTTCTTTGGAAAAGGATTAGGTACACTTTTACCATCCCTTAGATATGAAAACGGCATGGTATATTCTTCAAAGGAGATGCTTTTTAACCTTGCCGCAATAGCTGTGGTAGCTCTTATTCTTATAGTTCTTCTGATCTTTAAAAAGAAAATATGTGAAAGCATTGTACTTATCAGCGTCCTGGCATTTTCTATAATGGCTTTCCTCAATATAAATAGTATTAAAAACGAGGTAAATGCTGTAGTAGAGCAGAATGCAGCCGGTACAGAGATTGCACATTTTAATATGAGTAAAAATGGAAAAAACGTGATTGTAATGATGCTGGATAGAGCTATGGGAGAATATGTTCCATATATTATGTCCGAGAAGCCTGAGCTGATGGAGGCATTTGATGGTTTTACCTATTACGAAAATACTATTTCCTATGGCGGACATACTAATTTTGCATCCCCTGCCCTGTTCGGCGGATATGAATATACTCCGGAAGCGATCGATTCTAGGGCTGATGAGGCTTTGGTGGATAAGCAGAATGAAGCCTTGAAGGTTATGCCTTTGATATTCAAAGAAAACGGATATGATGTTACAGTTTGTGACCCAGCCTATGCGGGATATCAGTGGATACCTGATTTAAGTATCTATTCTGATTATCCTGAAATACATGCATACAATACAAAGGGAGTATTTGTAAATGAAGAGGCTAACGCGGCAAATAAAAAGGCAAAAGAAAGAAACTTCTTCTGCTACGCTTTGGTAAAATCTATGCCACTTTGTATCCAACCTACACTTTACGAGGAAGCAAATTATCACAATTTATCAGCTGTTGATATGAGCGCCCAGACTGTAAAAAGCCTGTATGTAGCGGATGGACTTAACGAGGAATTTGAAAATGCCTATGCTGTCCTGGAAAATCTCCCTACCATAACTACTGTGGTAGATGACAGCTCAGACAACTTCTTAATGATTACTAATGATACCACTCATGAGCCTGCTCTTCTTCAAAAGGATGAGCAGGGTAATTACTTCCCAAGCGCTCATGTAGACAATACAGAATATGGTGAAGAGGATAAAACAGCTAACGAAATCTTTGGTGATGCAGCGAACCGTACCCTTGTTACTACCGGATATGATCAGCAGATAATGATGTACCACAGCACAATGGCGGCTTCCAAAGCTCTTGGAAACTGGTTTGATTATCTTAGAGAGAATGGACTATATGATAATACCAGAATCATCCTTGTAGCTGACCATGGTCACGGTCTGGAACAGCTTGATGATCTCATGCTTTATGTTGATGATGAGGATGTTAGATTAGAATACTTCTTCCCGCTTCTTATGGAAAAAGACTTTAATAAGACTGGATTTGATATTTCTGATGAATTTATGACTAACGCAGATACC
>JAZUFJ010000330.1:0-8897 GCA_045640645.1 Lachnospiraceae bacterium | reverse complement strand
ATATTCAAAATGGTGTTTATTCCTTCCCTTGTGGTGTAGCCATGCCGAAGAATAGCCTATAGCCTCTCTCTCTGCATTATTAGGGCTTCTAAATCCCTGATAATATTTACCACCTACTAAAAATTCTGATGGACTATATTTGCTAAGATCATGCATGATTCCCTGATAGTAGAGTCCGATTGAAAAGCATCCCTGTCTTACCAGTCTTTTATGCTCGCTAATAGTCTTAAAATGTTCCCAATATTTATTCATAGCTCCTTAATTACCTTCCTACAGCTTTCTATGGCTTTGGTACCCTCTCTCCTACTGAGGAATCACCCTCTGTACTATTTTCTTCAGCTGCATTTCCTGCATCTGTCATACCATCAGCCATCTTAAGCTCTGTATATACATATCCCGGATATTCCTCTTCTCCTACAGACAAAAAGGCTTTTCCATTTTCAGTATCTATAAAGGCTACATTTATATCACCCGAAGTATTTACGCTCAAACCACTTCCTGTATTTACAAACGTTTTTCCCTCTGCTCCCGGTGTATTGATATAGTCCAAAAGCTCATCATCAAATTCTCCAACGCTTGCCTCAGATTTATACTGACTGCCATATTTCTTTAATAATTCCGCGTCTAAGGCATTAAGCGTTCCACCTTCATCTATAACCTTGGTTACATCCTCTCCATACATATTATTTGTATAGTAGAACATCTTTGTAACCGCTGAATTTTTCATGAATACATCAAAGTCTGGCTTGAAATCATCATAAATATCCTCGTTACCAGCTTCAAAGCCGATAACACATGGAACTATCCATTCTACAATAGTTCCCCTGTCATCATATCTGTCGCTGGAATAATACAGATTATTGGCCATCATAGGCACATAGTAATCACAGAAAAGTGTATGCGATTCTTTTGTTACTACCTCATATTTATAAATACGGGCTGAGCTTTCTGACTGCATTACCGCATATTCCGTATCCTCACCTATATTGGCATAATCTCCGATATTTCCTGTAGTAAGAGACTTTGTATAGTTTTTTGCTATTCCGGCAAACTTCTCTGCCAATGTCTCGTCTACATCCTTTTCCTCTACCAAAGTGATTTTCTTTGCACCTTCATAAGCTGATTTTAGCAGTGATTCCACATAAGCCTGAGGACCATCATACTTTAGATAGCTCATATAAAAGCTCATATCTCTTTCATTTGATCTGGTCTTGCCGGTCTCAGATTCCTTATACCAGAACTGCTGAGGTGACATATAAAAAAAACGCGCTGTGTTCTCTGCATTACCTGTTACAAAGGTAACAAACTGAGGAAACTTTATACTGTATTTTTCGTAATCAACTACTTCTTCGACGTTTACAAAATCCTCCGGATAAATCGAGGTAAATATTATATTATCCGCTGAATCCTTTACCTGGGCATAGTTATAATAATGCCCTTCTTTGTCATTTATCTCACGGTCATCATTTACTACAGCAGGCTTTAGCGCTTCTTTTTCCTCAGGCTCGCTAGCTTCTTCCGAAACCTCTTCTTCTATTGCGTCCTCTTCATTTGCAGAAACTTCATTTGCAGGCTCTGCTGCGGGAAGTGGAGAGGCAACCTCTCTTTTACTTAACAGAAATACGAATACACCTATCATAACGAGAAGAAGCACAAAAACTATCAGTATCATTCCCATGACACCGTTCTTTTCCTTTTCCTTCTTCCTGCTATTTTCCATTCTTCTTTGCACATCTGGCGGATATTTTGAGGTGGACTCAGGCGATGTTACATCCTTACCACAGCCTATGCATACCTCATGTGTATCCTCTAAAAGCATGCCGCAATTTATGCAATACTTCATATTATCACCCCGCTCGTAGCAATCCTCTTTTCAAAAGCTAAAATAATTATTACCCTTTAATCTTCGTCTGGGAAATCTATTCCATCATCCATGATACTAAGCATTACATCTACCAGCTTAGGATCAAACTGAGTACCTCTTCCCTTTTCAAGCTCACCTCGTACTACATCCTCGGGAAGCTTTCTTCTATATGCTCTGTCGCTGGTCATGGCATCATAGGCATCTGCTATACCTACGACACGGGCAACTAGAGGAATCTCTTCTCCCTTAAGCCCTTCCATGTATCCACGTCCGTCATATCTTTCATGATGATATTTAGCGCCCTTTGCCACGTCTTTAATAATAGTAATATCCTTAAGGATCTCCGCTCCCATGGTTGTATGAGTCTTCATGGTAGCAAATTCCTCGTCCGTTAACTTATCAGGCTTCTTTAATATGGCATCCGGTACACCAATCTTTCCTATATCATGCATCAATGCAAGGTTATAAAGGTTAATGATATCGTCCTCTTCCCATCCCAATCTTGTAGCTATCTCTCTTGAATACTTTGCCACTCTTGCAGAATGCTGCCTTGTATATACATCCTTTTTATCAACAGCATTAGATATAGCCAATATAGCCTGTACAGAAAGAGTTTCTACCTCTTTTGTCTTCTTTTTCACCAGATATTCAAGATGATTCCTATAATCTGCAAGCTCCATCTGAGTATCTATCCTGGCCATTGTTATCTCTGGAAGGAATGGCTTTTTAATAAAATCTACCGCTCCTAGATTAAAGCCCTTAATCTCACTTTCTGTATCGGTATTTCCTGTCAGGAAAATAACCGGAATCTTTTGGAATCTTTCGTCAGCCCTAATCTTCTCAAGGGTCTCGAAACCATCCATCTCAGGCATTTCAATATCCAGAAGTATCAGATCAGGGATAACCTTCTCCATAGCTGTAAGAGCTGCATTACCAGATTTTACCGGCATTACTCTGTATTTTTCCTCCAGCATATTTCTGGCAGCCGCAAGTACTGCAGGCATATCATCTATTACCATTATTGTTTTCTTATTATCATCTATCATCGCTCACCTCCGAGCCCGTACTCTCTACATCTTCATTGTTATCTGTAACAAGCTCTACACCATTTGGAACCACAAATTTAAATCCTTCATGCACTACCTTAACGTTCCATTCATGACGCTTTATAGAGTTTCCATCAACGTTAAGACTCATCATTTTTTTATCTTTTCGCCTTATCTTAACGCTCTTTGCCTGCATAATCCTGATTCCTTTAAGACCTTCAGGCATAACATCCGTTCCCTGTAAAAAATCAATAAATTTATATATTGTATGTCCGGATATCCTCTTTATAAGGATAACCTCCATCTTTCCATCATTTGGACTGGCATTTTTAACCGGATAGAATTCCTCTCCAAAGCATACGCCATTGCCAATATATATAGATTCATAATATCCACTGTAATCTGTCCCATCTACCGTTATCTGATAGTTCACAGGATACCTGAAAAACAGCGCACCATGAAAAGCAACCATATATGTCAGATGAGAATTGAAGTTTGCAAAAAAATGAAGTTGGCTTGCTATAAACTCGACATAGCTCAAATATCCAAAGACAGAATATTGTACAAAATTAGATCTGTCATTCCTGTTATCAGTTTCATTCTTTACATAGTCCAAATATATATGTCCACCTCTTATAAGGTTGTCCATATTGTAAAAGAAATGACCCTGATCTCCAAACATCTTAAGCATGTCATTAAGGGTTCCACAAGGGAAATATGCTATCTCTACCCTTTTTAAATCTTCTGTGTCAAAAGAGCTCAATGCCCTTGTAAAGGTACCGCTTCCTCCACATATATAGAACCGAATCATTTCATCCTCGAACAGATTCATCATTCTCTCGATGATATCCATCTCTGATTCATCTTCCTGAACGTCAAAAACTAAATATTCATAGTTTTTCTTACGTGAAAGGAAGTATCTTATGTTCTCTGACATATCATTGATGCCGGCTTCAGGGTTAATTATATATATATTCATGCCTCGCTCCCTTCCTTCAGAAGTGAAAGCGTTACCTCTGCCTCATCAAAATCAAACAATTCTATCTGATCGCTTAATTTGCTGAGCAGATCACAGGCATCCCCTGAAATATCACATTTCAAAAGCTCTTTTGTCTTATTTAAGGCTTCTGATGTATTCCATGAAGCCAGATCTTCTGCGATCTCATCTAAAACAGCTTTGTAATCCTCAAATGATATTGCCTTCTTTTCACCTGCCTCTTCAGTCTTTTGCAATTCCTTCATTATTTCATTAGCTGCATTAAGCAGCTCAGAAAATGCAATAATAAACTCTTCATGATGAGACTTGACGAAATTAATATCGTTTCCTTTTGCAGCATGCTCTAAAGCTTCTGCCAGATCACCCAGCTCTACTGCACCTATATTTCTTGAAGAAGATTTTACTCCATGAACTAAGATTCCATATTCACCTATGTCGTTATCATATGCAAAATTAATCTTATCAATCAGGCTTGAGCCGGACTTTAAGTAAACAGATACAACACTTTCAAATATTTCAGGATTGTTATCGCAAAGTTCCCTGGCTCTGTCTATTACTATTCCCGGTATTCCGCCAAAGATGTCGAAGAATGTGCCATCACCATTATTAGCCATATTTTCCTCTTCATTTTCATCCTTTTCTATTCGTTTATTTTCCGGTATCCACTTATAAAATATTCTTGATAACAGCTTTATATCTATAGGCTTTGATAAATAATCATTAAAGCCATTTTCCAAAAACATTTCCTTAACGCCCTTTATCGCGTTAGCAGTAAGAGCTACTATTGGAACATTTTTGTTGAAATCTCTGTTCACAGACCTAAATCGCTTTACCAGCTCTACTCCATCCATACCTGGCATCATATGATCGATAAACAGCATATCAAAATCATTATCCATCTCCAGCATACCAAGCGCCTGAGGACCGCTTTCAGCAGTTTCTACCTGAATCTTATACTGTCCCATAAGTCCTCTTGCTACCTGAAGGTTAGCCGGATTATCATCTACTACCAATACTCTGGCATCCGGACAATAGAAATTAGCTATAACATGCTTTCTCTTTATCTCGTCCTCCAGCTTTTCTTTAAGGAGAATAGGTATAGCTGAATACAGAGAGATTGGTTTATGAATATATCTGACATTTTCAAATTCTATTTCCTGGATATTATCATTAATATTAGCGCATGCTACAAAGGCTACATTATCTTTCTCCTTGGCCAGCTCTACAGCCTTTTCATGGAAAAGCATATAGTCGTAGAATACATATTCATCCTCTCTATTACCCAGCTCTTCCGCTATCTGACTGATATCTGTAGCTGTTGTAACCTCACTGCCCATGGAAAGGAATAATTTCATAAGCCCATCTTTATAATAATGATTAGGCTCTAAAATATATATTTGTTTCTTTCCTATATCCTTAATTGCATTTCCAATAGGAGTAGTGTCCACTACCCGTTGTACTATATCAATACTGAAGGTAGAGCCTTCACCGTAAACACTGTCAACAGTTATGCTTCCCTTCATAGCCTTTACAAGACTTGAGGTTATGGCAAGACCTAAGCCAGTACCCTCTATATATCTGTTTCTGGCCATATCCACCTGTGAAAAGGCGCCAAAAACCTTATCTATATTTTCTTCTTTTATACCAATACCGGTATCCGAAACGCTTACCTTTAATACTATTTCACTTTCAGATAAAGGCTCATAATCATACTTTAATAAAATCTGGCCCTGCTCTGTATATTTCACAGCGTTGGTAAGTATGTTCATAAGTACCTGTTGTACTCTGACCTCATCACCGATAAGGTTAGCCGGAATATCCGGGTTAACCTCCACCACAAAGGCTATGTCCTTTGACCCGATTCTGGTATTTACCATATTCTGTAAATTATTCATCTGAGAGGTAAGATGGTATTCTTCCTCTATAAGCTCCATTTTTCCCGCTTCTATCTTAGAAAAGTCCAAAATATCATTAATAATACTTAGAAGGTTACCTGAAGCATTTTGTATGGTATTAACATACTGTATTCCTAATGGCGTAAGCTCCGTCTCTAACAACAGATCTGCCATACCGCATATAGCGTTCATAGGCGTACGTATTTCGTGGGACATGTTAGCCAAAAAGTCTGCCTTAACCTTAGAGGCCTGTACAGCCTCCTTCTTTTTTACCTCTACAACCTTTAACAGATCGTTGCTGCTTCGATATCTCTGTATTCTCATACGTTCTATCTGGAACATACGGTTCTGAAGCATAAGCAGAGCCATCTGTCCAAAGACTGATACGAGAATATATGTTGTATCAGCCTTCGTCAGTATCGGTAAGTATACTATTACATGCATACAGAAATACAATGATGAAAAGACAAACATAAACCTGTTTACTCGCTTCGAACAATAAAGTGAAACAACACAGGCAACAAACAGCATGACTATAGCAACAGTATTTTGCTGATGGGTAATATAACAATAAAAGATAGATTGTGTACTCATAAAAGTAGCTACAATCATGCCTCTGATATCGTTAGACAGTCTACCTGTCCTCTCCAAAATTATTACCATCAAAGCGCTGACAAAAACCAGTGATTTTATTGACTGGTCCACGCCCCAGGCCATATCTGCTGACATTACTTTAAAAGAAAGTATGCAGTATATGGTCAAAATAAACAGTTTATTGTAATTATTTAAACGATGTATCATTCTACGAACGCCTGCTTTATATTATTCTTCGGCAGCTTCCTCACTTGGGATATCAACTTTAATAAAAAGTTCCTGAAGCTGTTTTTCATCTACAACGTTTGGAGCCTCACTCATCAGACATGAAGCATCCTTAACCTTAGGGAATGCCATAACCTCACGGATAGAATCTGCGCCTACCATAAGCATTACCAGACGGTCCAAACCATAAGCTAATCCTGCGTGAGGTGGAACACCATATTTGAAGGCATTCAAAAGGAAACCAAAACGATCGTATGCATCTTCCTTTTCAAAGCCAAGAGCCTCAAACATCTTTTCCTGAACATCTGACTGATGGATTCTTACGCTACCACCACCAAGTTCTACACCGTTAAGTACTATATCATATGCTTTTGCACGTACTCTTCCAGGATCAGAATCTATATACTGGAGGTCCTCATCCATAGGCATTGTAAATGGATGATGAACAGCGGTAAATCTGTTCTCTTCCTCATCCCACTCAAGAAGAGGGAACTCTGTAACCCAAAGGAATCTGAATTCATTTTCAGGAATAAGTCCAAGATTCTTAGCTATTTCACATCTAAGTCCACCTAAAACATCCCATACAAGCTTTGTCTTATCAGCAGCAAATAATAACAAGTCTCCTGCTTCACCCTGCATCTTTTCTACTAAAGCCTTGAGCTCATCCTCTGTCATGAACTTTGCAAATGATGATTTATAAGTTCCATCAGGCATTACACAAAGATAAGCAAGACCCTTTGCTCCATATCCTTTTGCAAAATCAACTAAAGCATCTATCTTCTTACGAGGCATTTCAGCCTGTCCCTTTACGTTTATACCACGTACACTTCCGCCGTTTTCAAGGGCTGTTGTAAATACTGAGAAACCACATCCCTTAACAGTTTCTGATACGTCTACAAGCTCCATACCGAATCTTAAATCAGGCTTATCTGATCCAAAACGGTTCATAGCCTCATTCCATGTCATTCTCTGAATAGGAAGTGGAACGTCCACACCTAATACATCCTTAAATACCTTATGAATAGCTCCTTCGTTTACAGCTATAACATCATCAACGTCTACGAAAGACATCTCAAGGTCGATCTGTGTAAACTCTGGCTGTCTGTCAGCACGTAAATCCTCATCTCTGAAGCACTTAGCCACCTGGAAATATCTGTCATAGCCTGAACACATAAGCAGCTGTTTGAAAAGCTGTGGTGATTGTGGAAGGGCATAGAAATTACCCGGATGAACACGGCTAGGTACTAAATAATCTCTGGCTCCTTCCGGAGTAGACTTGTTAAGAATAGGTGTTTCTATCTCAAGGAAGCCTTCATTCATAAAATAATTTCTGATAATTGTAACAATCTGTGATCTTAAGATAATATTTCTCTGGATATCAGGTCTTCTAAGATCAAGATATCTGTATTTTAAACGTAATTCTTCTTTTGTTTTTGAATCTGCCTCAATAGGGAATGGTGGTGTTTCCGCTTCAGCAAGTATTCTTAAAGAATTAGCTCTAATCTCTATATTACCTGTCTTTAAGTTAGGATTAGACTCTCCGCTACGGGCTACTACCTTACCTACTACAGCGATAACAAATTCGCTTCTAAGTTTTCCGGCCTTTTCAAAGCCTTCTTTATCAATGTCTGTTTCCTCGAAGATTATCTGAAGAATACCTGAACGGTCTCTTAAATCTGTAAAGATAATACTTCCCTTATTTCTGCTTTTCTGTACCCAGCCCATTACGGTTACTTCCTGGCCTATCATTTCATCTGTAACCTCTGTACATCTGTGTGTACGCTTTAAGCCTAACATTGACTCTGCCATTATTATTCCTTCTTTCTATCTTTGTATTTTGCATTTTATTTCTATAATATTTTATTATTTACAATCCTTCTGATATAACAGTGCGCTTTTCGCTATACGCTCCTGCATCCCTAATATCCTTATTTCAGCTCTGTATTATAAAAATCCTTAATGTTTTCTAACGCATAGCCTTCTTTTACAAGCTGATCCTTCTGGAACTTTTTATTTTTATTCATCTGAGATACTAATACCTGCTTGCCTTCGCTTCTAAGCTTAGCTGCTTCAGCTAAAACTTCACAGATTCTTTCACGGCTCGCGCCCTTTTCGATGAGGAAAGCCTGCTTTTCTGACTTGCCAGGGACCTGGAAATCCTTGTCAAGAAGAATAGTAATTATTCTCTCAAAACCGATTGAGAAACCACAGGCCGGAGTCTTTGTTCCGGTAAACTTTCCTATCATTTCGTCATATCTACCGCCACCAGCAACGCT
>JAZUFJ010000329.1:0-7486 GCA_045640645.1 Lachnospiraceae bacterium | reverse complement strand
ATAGAGAATATATAATAAAATACTAATAATGAGAAAATAAGCTACATAATAACAGTAGATAAGATAATTTAGAGGAGCCAAGACAAGCTTGGCTCCTCTGTTAACAATAGGAGGAAATATGTTAGATAAAGATTTCATAATGAAGCAACACCTGGGAAATATAAGCCGCCAGGTAGGGCGTGATGTGACAAAAAAATATAATTATATTCTTAGCCAGGAGGAGCTTGAAAGATCGTACTGGGAGAGTATGCACGATTTAGCTTATGAGCTAAAGAAAGAAGTTAGTAGAGATCGTTATGTATTTAATGCTAAAGGCATGGAGAAAGAAATAAATAGGATATGCCAGGAGGCTATTGCTGCAGCTTCAAAAGAAATGGCAGCAATGGTAGCAGAGGATGTAGCAGAAGAAGTGGCAGCTCAGCTCAATGGACTTGTGCAGATAGGAAGTGGACAGATCATTTTAGGAGGTGGCGGCAGCCGCAGATCAGGAAGAAGCTCTGGAGCTTCAAGTAGATTTGCTCAGCAATTAGCAAAAGGACTTGTAAAAGGAGTGTCGAAGCTGGTCGATGACATGCTCGATCCAAAAGAAACACGAAGAAGATAATAATAAACAACCAGAAAGGTGTCTTAAATCGATTTTAAGGCACCTTTTTGCTTTTGGTGTAATTAAATACGCCTTAAGGGGTTAAAAACGCTTTATGAGGCAAATAAAGCGTTTTAATGGCGTGAATTGTGTTTTGCTATTGTTTAATAGTGAAATAAGGTGTAAAAACTCATTGATAATATAACGCCTGGGTGATAGAATTTCCTTGATGGTGGAATAATTCATTGATAATATAACGCCTGTAGGAAGGGAGGGTGTATGGCAGACAGAGAGTTTATATGCAATTATCTGGTGCAGTACTTTGATGAGTTAGAGCCTAAGGAGTTTTATAGAGAGATATTCCCTGAGGGAGAATTAGAGCAACCAGGAGAACAGATCAGAGGTAAATATAATGGGATTGCAGTTGAGCTATTGCCTAAAGAGGTAAACGGTAGCAATGCCAGGAAGTATGTTATAACGGATAGCCTGGAGATCATGGACAAGCTTCTGGAGAGTGATAACTTTATAATTGTTAGTCCGATCAGCTACATAGGTAAGAGCCGCCAGGCAAGTAATGCCAGGTATATTTATGCTATTGCTATTGATCTGGATGGTGTAACAGAAGAACATCATCTCAGGGATTTGTTTTACCAGATGGACAACGATATATTACCAAGACCGACATATACGATCTGGAGCGGTACAGGACTACACTTATATTATCAGTTTGAGAAGCCGATACCATGTTTTGAGAATATAACCAGGCAGCTATCAGATATAAAAGCAGCTTTAACCAGGAAGATATGGAATAGCTATGTAACGGAGCTATATAAAAAGCCGCAGATACAGTCATTATTCCAGGGCTTTCGTATGGTAGGAGCAAAGACAAAGAATGGTAATAGGACCAGAGCTTTTATTACTGGAGATAAGATCACAATAGATGACTTAAATTATTTTGTTCCGGAGGAAGATCGAGTAACAGAGTTTACTTATAAAAGCGATCAGACATTAAAAGAAGCTGCAGAGAAGTATCCTGAGTGGTATGAGAAGCGGATCATCCAGAAGCAGCCAAAAGGTACCTGGCAATGTAAGAAGGACCTGTATAATTGGTGGCTGCGGCGGCTGCATGAAAGTATTACAGAAGGACATAGATATTATGGTATAATGTGCCTATGTATTTATGCTAAGAAATGTGGAGTTGAAAGAGAAGAACTGGAGAAAGACGCATTTAGCCTATTGGACTTCATGGAAGGACTAACACAGGTTGAAGATAATCACTTTACCAGGGAGGATATTTTAGCTGCATTAGAGCTATATAATGATAACTATATTACTTTTCCTATTGATAGCATTACAGAGCTTACTCAGATACCAATAGAGAAGAATAAAAGAAATTATCGTAAACAGGCGGATCATGTTAAATACATGAATACGATCAGAAAATTTAAGCTTGAAATGAATGAGCCTATGAATATTGGTAGACCTTCAAAAGAGGATCAAGTAAAACAATGGATATTGGATCATCCAGAAGGAACTAAGGCGGATTGCATAAAAGATACAGGAATAAGTAAGAAAACAGTATATAAGTATTGGAGTAATTGAGTATGAAGGATTTTACAGTAAAAGATATAGCTGATCTGCTAAAGGTAAGTAAAACAACAGTACAGAAGTATATAAAAGCAGCTTCGATCCAGTATGATTACATTGAAAGAAATAAACAGTTTTATGGTCCTGAGAAAGCAAAAGAGATCATAAAAAGCGTAAAGCCTGAGTTTGATTTGTCAGAATTAGGGTTTGCAAACTCGCAAGAGGAAACTGAAAACTCAAAAACTGAAACTGAAAACTCGCAAGAAAAACTTGAAAAGTCGCAAACTGAAACTGAAAACTCGCAAGAGAAAACCGCAAACTCGGAAATTTCAGCAGACGCAACGCAGCGAATGTTAGATATGCTGCAGCAAGAGATAGAGAAAAAAGACAAAATGATTACCGATCTCCAGGAAAAGCTGGATAAGGCTTACGATAAAATAGCGGACATGGCAGACAAAGCTCAGTATATTACTGCAGCTGATAAAACTGCTCAGCTCATGGATAAGCAGCAAAAGAAAGAAGATACAGAGATCGTAAGTGCAGCTGCACCTGATCCAGAAGCTCCGGAAGAAAAAAAGAGTTTCTTTGCTAAGATATTTGGGAGGAAATAAGGATGGAAATATTAGAATATAAGTATGAGAATAAAGACGCATTAAAGTTTTGTAAGAAGCTTCCGGATAAGTCGGTAGACTTAATTATTACTTCTCCACCTTATAACATTGGTAAAGAGTATGAAACAAGAGTAGGTATAGAAACATACTTAGAGAACTTAAAGCCTATCCTGGAGGAGCTTGTAAGAGTGCTTTCTGATAGCGGCAGCCTATGTTGGGAAGTAGGAAACTATGTAGAAAAGGGAGAGGTATTTCCATTAGATATATATTTCTATCAAATGTTTAAGCAGCTCGGACTTAAGCTGCGTAATAGGATAGTATGGCATTTTGGACATGGCTTACATTGTAAGAACAGGTTTAGCGGCAGATACGAAACTATATTATGGTTTACAAAGACAGACGATTATATATTTAACCTTGATCCAGTAAGAATACCGGCAAAGTATCCAGGAAAGAAATATTATAAAGGAGCTAAAGCCGGACAGATTTCTGGTAATAAGCTTGGTAAAAATCCAGAGGATGTATGGGAGGCTAATGTAGAAAGACTTATTGATGATTGGGATGGCATGATCTGGGATATACCAAATGTTAAAGCTAATCATCCAGAGAAAGTGGATCATCCTTGCCAGTTTCCAATAGAGCTTGTAGAGCGTTGTGTATTAGCTTTAACCAATGAAGAAGGAGTAGTTTATGATCCTTTTGCCGGTGTAGGTAGTACAATACTTGCAGCTTTAATGAATAATAGAAAAGGTTATGGTACCGAATTAGATAAGAAATATGTTAAAATAGGTAAAGAGCGTATAAAGAAGCTTGAAAATGATGAGCTAATTACAAGACCTATTGCACAGGAGATATATAAGCCTAAAGCCGGAGATAAGATAGCTCAAAGACCAAAAGAATGGAGTGAAGAATAGTGAAAATTGCTTATGAGTATAGTCACTTAAATGGTTTAGAGTATCTTATGGTACATAAACCAAAGCTTCTGGATGAGATCAGAGCTGCTATTAGCTCAATAAATGCTAATGACTATGTAAAGAGAAGTAAAGACGCAACAAAAGTAGGTAAGCAGCTTTATGCTCAGAAGGAAATAAATAAAGCTTTTGAAGATATACTATTTCCTCAGGGATGGCAATCTGTAACAACACCTTATTATGTAGCTGATGATATAGAAACAATAAGGGAAACTATTAAGATCAGAGATTGTGAGGAGCAGAAACAAGCTATATTAGATCATCATAGTACACCATTAAGGACCAATAACCAGGTAGACTTTGTAAAGGATCGTGTAGCGGTAGAGGTACAGTTTGGTAAGTATTTTAGTGTTGCTTATGATCTTCATGTAAAGCATACATTCTTTTATTTAAGAGATGATATTGATGTGGGTATAGAAATATTACCAACACAGGCTATGAGATTAAAGATGGATACAGGCGTAGCTTGGTTTGAGAATGAAGTAGCAAATGTAATTAGGGAAGGAAGGAACAATCCTTCTGTACCAATATACATGATAGGCATTGAGCCAGAAGAAATACTTATATAATAAACAAAAGAAAGGAAGTAATAATTATGGCAGCAAAATTTTCTACAAAGGCAGTTTCTTGGCTCCAGGTAACAATGGATGAGGCTATTGATTTCTTGGAGGCTAACGGATCAGACGCAGATAAGAAAGAATTTAAGAAGTGGCTCTTTACTACAAAAGAAGGTAAGAGCTGCAAAAAGCCTAACTGGGGTAACGCAAGAAAGGAATTTCTTAAGAAATATGCTCCAGATATGTTACCTGTAAAGAAAGAGAAAGAAGCAAATAAATCAGATCGAGTATTGAACTGGTAATTATGAGGCGGCTGCTGATGTGCGGCTGCCTTTTTTATTGTAAAAACAGAGTATACTTGAGATTTCTGCAGAAAAACTCCTTAAAGTTGTAAAAACAAAGTTGCTTTTGAAATTTTTTTACAAAATGTAAAGAAAGTCCTTGACTTTGTTTTTACAAGGGTGTATTATAATATCAGAAGCAAGGAAATAACAAAATCCAATAAACACCAAACGAAAAGGAGATCAAAACAATGACAGAAGCAATGATTATTAAAACTACAGAAGAGTACTTAGAGATGGCAAGATTTATCGAAGAAGCAAAAGCAGAGCTTGAAGCACTTAAGAAGCAGCTTACAGATGAGCTTGAAGCAAGAGAAGTACAGAGCATGGCAGCCGGACAGTATGTGATCCGCAATACAGAAGTATCAAGCTCCAGATTTGATACAAAGAGATTTAAGGAAACTCTTGGAGAGGACCTCTACAAGACCTTCACAAAAGAAGTACTTAGCCACAAGTTTTCAATAGCAGCATAAATAACCAGGGAGGGCGGCGGAGCCGCCTTCCTGATCTGGAAGGAGATAAAAAGATGAATGTAGCTTATGTTAGAGTATCGACAGTAGAACAGAATGAAGCTCGACAGGTAGAGGCTTTAGAGAAATTCAATATAGAGAAGTGGTTTACTGAGAAAGTTTCCGCAAAGAACGCCAATAGACCACAATTACAGGCAATGTTAGAGTTTGTGCGAGAGGGAGATACAATCTATATCCATGATTTCAGCAGACTTGCCAGAAGTACTAAGGACCTTTTGGATATTATAGAGCAGCTCGATCAGAAGAATGTAAATCTTGTTAGCAACAAAGAAAACCTGGATACAAGTACTGCAACAGGAAAATTATTAGTTACAATGATTGCTGCAATAAATGAATTTGAACGCCAGAACTTACTGGAACGCCAGGCGGAAGGTATCCAGATCGCCAAAAGAGAAGGAAAATTTAAGGGCGGACAGGTAAAAAAGATTGATGATGAGCTTTTTGCTAAGCATTATGCAGAGTTTAAGCTTAGAAAAATAAATAAAACACAATTAGCAGCTGCACTCCAGATCAGCAGACCAACGCTTGATAAGCTGCTAAAAGATAAAGGACTTGCTTAAGCTGCGGCGGTGCCAGGTATGAGAGGATCAATGCTGCTGCCATTGAGAAACTCATAGCCTGGATCAGTGCGGCGTTTATTGGATTTTTGAGAAAATTTTTTATAAAATATATATGAGAGGTAAGAAAAAATGTTGGATATGGAAACATTAGGATATTTTCTGTATATGGAGGAACAAGATCGGCTCCATGAAGAAGAACAGAAAAGAAAATATGTAGAAGTTAATATAGAAACTGATGATGATTTGGTGGCGGAAAGAGCCACCAATAAGGGAAAAGAGTAATTGAATTAGAAATTTTCCCGAAATACCACCGGGTACCTCGTTAATATATATTGATCTATAGCCTATTGTTATCGAAAGATTGCAATAGGCTTTTTATATACCTATGAATATTAACTTTTCCATAAATCTCGTTGACTATCGTTATTACCGGAAGGAGAAAAAATATTGTGAAAGAACAGGATTTTTTAAGAGATCAAGTAAAAAGATTAAAATGGCAAGAGGATATAACATATAAGGAAATAGCAGAAGATTTGTTAGGAATGAAGTACAACAGTTTTATAAACTGGCTGCATTGCTATTGTGATCTTGGAGCTGATAGAGCAGCTCAGCTAAAGGACTATATATCATGTATGCTTGATTGATCTATTAGCATTTTTTATCAGTTAGTTTGGACAAAAACAATTAAATAAAAGAGGCTTTTTTTCAAATTATATAGAGCCAATAAGGGCAAATATAATTTGAAAGGAGCTTAGAACTAATTGAAGCAAATAGAAAATGGTTATTGTGATTACTATTTTCTAACAGAAACAGGAGAAGTATATAACAAAGAAACAGATAAATATATTAGAGCAAATAAAGATCATAAGTTTAGATTAAAGAGATTAGATAATACATACAAAAGCATATCATTAAAGCCTTTATACAAACTTGTTTATGGAAAATTGTATTGCAATGATAATGTAACAGACTTAGAAGATGAGCAATGGATCGCTATCGATCGTACAGATCAGGTATATCTGGTTTCAAACAAGGGTAGAGTAAAAAGTCTTTCCGGTTATGAGGCTATTATATTAAAACCTACAATCACGAAAAACGGATATGAGAGGCTTGATATTATCCAGGAGGGCAAGAGATCAACAAAATTAGTGCATTGTTTAGTTGCGGCAGCCTTCCTTCCTGTACCGGATCAGATCGAAGGGATACAGATACATCATAAAGACTTTAACAAACTGAATAACAGAGCAGATAATTTACAGTATTTATCTTCTCAGCAACACACAAAAATACACATGGGAAGGAGGAAAAAAGAAAGTGTCAGTACCAAACCAGAAGATAATATATATCAAGAGATCGAGTGATAAAGACAAAGTAGATTTCTTCAAAGTATCTAACAATAATCTGGATCAAGCAGCAAAAGATTTAGATGGCAAGAGCTTCAAACTGTGGGTTTACTTAGCAGACAACAAAGACGGATACAGGAAGGAAATGTATCCAGTAGACTTTTGTAATTGGTCAGGGTTATCTGATAGCAGCTATCGTAGAGCTTGGGAAGAACTTGAAACAAAAGGATATGTGATCCAAAGTCCTAAGGCTAAGAATATGTATCTATTCAAAGAAACAAGTGATACATATAACGAAAGACATAAGAATGATCTAATCAAGAGCATAGAAACTGAGAGCTATGAAGATATAGTAAAAGAGTTTTTTAACACTTAATAACTTAGTCATTCTGAAAATCATTTT
>JAZUFJ010000328.1:0-3140 GCA_045640645.1 Lachnospiraceae bacterium | reverse complement strand
AACTTGTAAACTCATCTATGTCATTACCGATACCAACAAGCTTTGGCTCTCCTTCAAAGCTTGGAAGAGGATTTCCATCACACATATATGTATGAATAAAATGTCCTTCTCCAGCTACAGGATTAGAATATGCAAATGTATAACGATTACATGCATCTGGGTTTCCATTATTGCTCTTTAAAATAGACATTGCATAATCAAAAGACTGGTTTTCAACATGTAAAATGCCTGAAATACGTGGTGTATAATTAGGACCATCTGGCTCGAACTCTCTGCTTCTAAGTGATTCCTCAAAAGTAAGACCATCCTTCATTCCATCGTATACAGTATCAGTCTGGTCACCATTTGTAACTACTGTAATATTACCAAGTACTCTTACAGGTGCATATATTATAAGAGATGGATCTGTTAGCTTTGATTCGTCAAAAGCCTGTGTACGGATACCTTCTTCACATTCAACAAAAACACGGTTTCTACTGTTTTCGCTTCTACCCATAATAAAATATCCGGTTACAGCTTTTTTACCATCCTCGCTGCGTCCAATAATAATACCTCTTCCTGGGTATGCATTTGAGCTAAGTTCTACTGCAATGTCTCTTTTTTCCATTTTTGTTTTCCTCTCTTCTTAAACGCATTTATTACTACAAGAAAATTTCTACAATCCTATATCAATGTACTACAATTCTCACAAATCACGCAACTAAAATTTGTAAGCTTTTCCAATGCTTTTTTTATCATTTTGCACAAGAGAATGGCCACCAATAGTTTGGCGGCCATTCTTATTATCTATTCTACATATTTTACATCCTGTTCAACAAAATCAGGCAGCATTCCCTTAGGAATATAATAATATACTATATAATTGCTGTATGCATCCGGTGTGTCTTTAAACTGGATATTAACATCTATCTGCGCCATATCCTTTATAGGATAATTGCTGTCAACAAAGCTTGATGGAACCGCCACTTCAAAGATTTTTCTTATGTCCTCAGCATCTGTATATTTCTTTCTGTCAACGTTTTCCTCATAAGGATATACGTCTTCCATTGCCATTTCTTCAACAGCTTCATTTAATGATGGATTCTCTTCATTATAATGATAATTTGCTATCTCAATAAATTCAACATTATCTGCATTAGAATATTTATTAATGTCTATACCATATTCTTCGATAAGACCCAGAGTTTTAGTAAAGGATGGATAGATATAGCTCTTATCCACAAAGAATCTGTTGGTATATCCGTTCTCCTTTATTATACAATCCTTATATAAATAAGCCACTGGATTGCCATCTCTAAGCTCATAAGCATCCTGGTTAAGCAGTTCTTCTCTATAAGTATTAACCAGGGCAATCATCTGCTCCTTAGATAAAGTATCAGAAACATCTCCGATAGCATCCGCCACCTTAATATTTTCGATTTTATCATCATCTAAGTTAAATATATCAAATACTCCCTTTTTATAATCCTCATTTGTATACAGTTTATTGTAAAGATCCATATGTGATTTCAGTTCAATTGTATAGTCTCTGTAATGAACCTTTCCATTTTTAAGGTTAAATCTTACAGTTATGGCTGTATACGCTTTTCCATCATATGAGAAATCATCAGCGCTCTGTTCTTCCTTAATTTCCCTACTATTCTTAAGAGCCGCGCTTACAAATTCCCTGATAAGATCATAATCTTTGATCTTCATATTTTGGAATCTGTAATATCTCTGGTCTACCCAGTAATATTTATCACCATATTCATTTTCATCTACATCAAAATCATAATATTCCTGATCTCCATACAGTCCATAGGAAGCTATCGCTATACTATCAAGCTTATCTTCACCTGGACAGTAGCTGTCAAAACCTGTCATATCAAATTTATATACCAAAAGGATTACTGCTACAATAACTCCCGCTATTATTGGGTTAACAAAATTTTTGAACAAGGATTTGAAATCACGATAATATATAGCCTGTATAATCAGGTGTCCAATAAACAAAGCAAATATTGCGCCAAATATAAGCCATCCATTGCTAATACCACCATTTGAAGCTATCCCTGTAAAGGCAAGAGCACTATATACTGCAGCCGGTGTTAAAAGAGCAATGCTTATTATAGGCATTGAACGTTTAAACGCGATAGATTTGCCTGCCGCCTCAGACGCTCTGTTCATATATATATAATAGTCAATTGCGGTCATCGCAATAATATAAATAACATATATTATTATTTTTAAGGCGTTAAGTGAATATGTTCCCCAAAAACTGTTCATACCTTCTGTAAGACCTACATATTCAAAAGCCGGTGATATACGCATGATCAGATCAGGAGCCACCGAATCTTCTCCTGTATAGGTAATGAAGAATAAACCTCTAAGGAATCTCACCAAAAGAGAAATAGCCGGCATATATAATAAGAATGTTGCAGATGCCATTATGCTGACTACCATATTTCCCGTAAGCATTATAGCCAGCACCACGATTGAATATACTCCGAGAAAACCTAAAAAGTTAATAAAAAGCATTATCATCGTAGAAATTATTCCCACACCATTAAGCATCCCTACAGCCTGTGATACTATCAGCATTAATATCATAAAAATAATATAAGGCACTAAGAATGTAATAACACCTGCTATATATGTTATAAAGAACAGTTCGCCCCTTTTAACAGGAAGGCTGTGGTAAAGGTCAACCTTATCCTTTGAGAACAGATAAGAGAAACCATTTAAAGCTATAACAACTGCCAGAACAATAGTAGCTAAGCTTAAAAGGAAATTTCCCTCACCAAGAACAGCTCTCGCAAATATTCTGGTAAGGAACTCTGCTTTATACATTCCTGTAATAAAATTATTATTTATGATTGTTGCCTGAAGAGCAGCATATATGGGCATTACAAAAAACAGACCTATACAGGTAAGCGCTATGCTCCACATGTGATTCTTCATTATTATCTTTAAAAGTTTAGAGTATGATTTTTTTGATGTCATAACCTACTCCTCCTGTCTCGCTAATAAATATTTCCTCTAATGAAAGAGGTAAGGCTTCTATAAACAATGGTTCTGTTTCTTTTATCTTATTTAAGATATCATTCCTGTCGCCTCTCGCTGTTATAGTATACAGAGATCCTCTTGTCTCTATACTTAAG
>JAZUFJ010000327.1:0-4647 GCA_045640645.1 Lachnospiraceae bacterium | reverse complement strand
ATATCCTGTGGAATATAATCTCTAATTCCAAGATATTTTGATGCTAAATCAATTGTTGACTGTTTTACTTTATCCGGTGATTTACTGTTCATATTTTATCTTATATCCTGCAATGAAGCTTATTTAAATAGTAAACATGGCATTTCACAGCTTATTCTATTAAAACTAAATACCTATAAACATATCAAATTATTATTATTTAATATGTGATTAACAGAGGTTTAAATTCAATACTTTCTGATGCTTATAAATGAATATCACCAAAATATAGTTTTAAATAAGCTTACATATTCCGTCACAGATTCGTCTTGCAACCTTAGGATTGTTCATTGTATATAGATGTACTCCATCTACACCATGAGCCAAAAGATCAATAATCTGGCTAACTGCATAAGCCATTCCAGCTTCATACATTGCTTCCTTGTTATCGCCAAATTTGTCAATAATCATCTTATACTTCTCTGGTAAAACTGCTCCACACATGTTTACCATACGAGTGATTGATTTGGCATTAATAGCTGGCATGATACCAGGCGTAATCGGTGTATCAATTCCTGCGATTCTACAAGCCTCAACATATTTATAGAAGTTATTGTTATCAAAGAAAAGCTGAGATAACAATACATCAGCGCCAGCATCAACCTTTTTCTTCAAATTTCTTACATCTGATATAAGATTCTCGGAATCTGGATGTATCTCCGGATAACATGCTCCTAAAACACAGAAGTCATATCTATCTTTCAGATATGCTATAAGATCAGAAGCATGCATAAATACATTTTTAGGTGGATGGTCTGGATTGATATCTCCTCTAAGAGCAAGGATATTTTCCATACCTGCATCCTTAAGCTCCTTTGCAAAGGAATCTATCTCCTTTTCATCATAGCAAAGACAGGTAAGATGCACCACAGGCTCTATCTTATATACCTCTTTGATTTTCTTTGCCAGCTCAATTGTCTTGTTATTATTACTGCTTCCACCGGCTCCAAAGGTAACGCTTATATAATCTGGTTTAAGCTCTGAAAGAATTTCCAAAGTTGCATCAATATTATCAAGCTCTTCCTGATGCTTTGGAGGGAATATCTCAAATGAAAGCACATTTTTATTCTGTTTATATACTTCTGTTATCTTCATATCTTTTGTCCTTATTTTCTATATAGTAAAACTATTGCTATAAACCTTTAACTATTGTGTATCAGGCTCATTCTCAGAATAAATTCAATCAAAAACGATTCTTTATCATATACGGCCCTAGTCATAAAGCAATCCGTTATTCCAGACTATGCAAATATCTAATGTAGCATGATATTTCATAGTATCTTCAATTATTAATCATAACACCCACATTATTCAATACAAATTATATGCACAGAGCCCATATTACCGCTATCACTATTGATGGAAGCATATTTGCCACTCTTACCTTTTTGCCCCACACCAGGTTTACTCCAACACAGAATATCATGATTGAGCCAACCATGGAAAGATAATTCTGTGCCATATCCGTCATAACCTTTGCCAATAAGCCAGATAAAATAGTAACGCTTCCCTGAAGTATAGCTACCGGAATAGCAGAAAATATACAACCTTTTCCCATTGACGCTGTCATAATAAATATAATTACCAGGTCAAGAATTGCCTTGGCTATCAGTGTAGACGGATCATGGAAAAGTCCATCCTGTATAGAGCCAACAATGGCCATTGCACCTATACATACTGTAAAAGACGCGGTAAGGAATGCATTTATAAAGCTCTTATCTGATGCGTTTCCGCTTTTTACCTTCAGCCATTCTCCAAACCTTTCAAAGGCCCGCTCTATTCCTATTATCTCTCCAATAAGAGTACCGGCAACAAGACTTATTATCATCATAAAGCTACCGGAGGATTCCATCCCATTCTGGCCAATAATAAGCATTTTTTCCATTGCACCGGCAATTCCAAGAAAAAGAACTGCTATTCCAGATGCAACAGTTATGGAATCTCTTACCTCTTCTTTGAAAAGCTTTCCCAAAAACATTCCAAGTACTCCGCCTAAAACTATGGCCAGAGTATTTATTATAGTGCCTATTCCCGGCATTCTTTATCCTCCACCTTTTTTGTTATTGCTTCACAAGTTGGCTGAAAGATCTTCTCTCTAACTTATGCTATGCTATCAATAATCTTTATTTTACCCTCTCAGTCACCTTCAGTGACAGCTCTCCCAGAGGGCGAGCCTCTCGCTCTCTTTTCATACTACCTAAGCATATCAACCTTAATTTTGGTTCATCTTTACAAGCTTAGCAGCCTGGTCAGCTGCGATACAAGCATCAAGTATTTCCTGGATATCCCCGTTCATTATCTTATCAAGCTTGTACAATGTTAAGTTGATTCTGTGATCTGTTACTCTACCCTGTGGGAAATTATAGGTTCTGATCTTTTCAGAACGGTCACCTGTTCCAATCTGGCTCTTTCTAAGCTCTGCTTCCTCATCATGTCTCTTCTGCTGTTCAAGGTCATAAAGCTTTGCTTTAAGGAGATTGAAAGCTTTTTCCTTATTCTGAATCTGTGATTTCTCTGTCTGAGAATAAATAACAATACCTGTAGGATAGTGAGTAAGACGAACCGCTGAGTCTGTTGTGTTGACACACTGTCCACCATTTCCAGATGCACGCATAACGTCTATTCTTATATCCTTATCCTCTATCTTAATATCAATATCCTCATCTACTTCCGGCATAACCGCTACAGATATGGTTGAAGTATGGATACGTCCGCCACTTTCTGTCTCAGGTACTCTCTGTACACGATGAACTCCACTTTCATATTTCATAACAGAGTAAGCTCCCTGTCCTGTGATAATAAAGGTAACGCTCTTCATACCACCGATACCGATTTCTTCACATTCAACGGTCTCCACTCTCCATCTTCTACCTTCTGCATAATGTACATACATTCTGTAGATTTCAGCTGCAAAAAGAGCTGCTTCGTCTCCGCCTGCGCCTGCTCTTATTTCCACGATAACGTTCTTATCATCGTTAGGATCCTTTGGAAGTAATAATATCTTAAGCTTTTCTTCTAAAGCTGCTACTCTGTCCTTAGCATCGTTTAGTTCTTCCTTAAGCATTTCACGCATATCCTCATCTGATTCCTCAGAAAGCATTGCAAGGCTGTCTTCTATATCCTGTTTACTCTTTTTATATTCCTTATAAGCTTCAACGATAGGTGTAAGGTCTGATTGCTCCTTCATAAGAGATCTGAACCTTTTCTGATCATCTGCAACACCCGGCTCGTTAAGTTCATTCATTATATCTTCATATCGCATTATTAAATCGTCTAATTTATCAAACATTTTTATCCTCCATTACACAAAATCCTAACCTGTAGGCTTTTTCTTGCTTCTACATTCTTTATTCTTACTACTAAGCGCAAAACCCTTTTCTATGTATAGATATTAAGTTTCTATACACATTCAATTAATCTAATCTATAATTTTGCGCATTTCTCTATATATTCAACTTAAATATTTCGAAATAAAATTATCAAAATTCAATTTTTAAATGTCTGTGTTTTCTATATTTTCAAGCCGCTACAAGTGTCCCACAACTACACGGTCAAAGCCTGCGTAATCTTTCACTATCCGCACATCCTTAAATCCGTTTTCAATCATTATCTCTCTAACTGCCTCACCCTGATCATACCCAATTTCATAAAGAAGCTTTCCACCGCCAAAAAGATGCGGAACTGCCTCCTTAGTGATCTCCCGGTAAAAATACAGGCCATCTTCCTTTCCATCAAGCGCCATAATGGGCTCATGATCCTTAACCTCAGTCTCCAGAGTCTTTATAACCTCAGTGGCTATATATGGAGGATTCGACACTATGACATCGAATTGCCCCTCTACTCCTTCAAAAAGGTCACTTTCTATAAATTTGCAATCAATACCCAGCTTTTTTGCGTTTTCTCTGGCTATATTCAAAGCCCTATCAGATTTATCCACGCCGGTTCCATCTATTTCATTCTTATACCTCATAAGGCTTAATAGAATACATCCGCTTCCCGTACACATATCCAAAACGCTCATGCCATCCATCGTCTCTATCATGGCCTCTTCCACCAATATTTCGGTGTCCTGTCTTGGTATAAGCACATCCTCAGACACAACAAAATCAAGGCCCATAAACTCCTGATGCCCTGTAATATGCTGGAGCGGTATTCTATTTGCACGCTTAGCTATCATGTCTCTTATTGTTGATTCCTCTTCCTCGCTGACCTCTCTGTCAGGATGGGCAAGAAGCGTATTCCTGTTTGTGGTGCAAACATATTCCATAATAAGTCTGCTGTCAAGATCAGCCTCTGCAACACCGGAATCTTTGAGTATTAGCCTTAATTCGTCGTATAATCTACGATATTCCATCCAAACCTTTCCTTGTATGAATCTTGTTATCTGTTTTCTTTTTTGATCTTCTTAATAGATATATAAAGCTTCTATATATTCTATCTTCTGACTTTTCTACAGGTTATCTTATGTACTATCTATATTTCCTATTATCTATTTTTTATAATCTCTTTCAATTTTGCTTTATGCTCTGATATACTTCCAGCGTTCCTTACATTACATGCCCAGTATCATCAGTCATCAAGGAAGCCGCCTTCATCCAGATAATCATC
>JAZUFJ010000326.1:0-5872 GCA_045640645.1 Lachnospiraceae bacterium | reverse complement strand
CATTTACTTCTTCAGCCATATCATTTGCCCTGTTGCATCCGTATTTTGAATACGCATGATTGAGCCCTGTTTTCAGCTGCAGCTTCTGTACATTAAGATTAGCTCTTGCAGGATAATACATCAGCTCATAAACAGGATATTTCAGATCCTCTGCAACTGATTCTTTAATCTCATCTGCAAGGCTTTCTAACCTGTCTATTTCACCAATAAGCTTTTCTGTCTCCCCATACATAAAAGGAGCATAAATATCACAGTTCATAGCCTCAGGCCTTCTCTTATGGGCTATTCTCGTATATCCCATCAAAAGCTCATACATATCCTTTGTGAGCTTATCTCCACATTTTCCATAAAATGCCTGGTTAACAAAAGCTTTTGTATATTCCTGCGCACTGTTCACATTACTGCTTCCCCATTTATCAAAATCATAAGCAAGGCTTAAGAAATATGAAAGTGGATATTCCATTGTAAAAAGGTCTCCCACATTTACTATCCAGAGATCTCTTATACCAAATTCATAAGCAGCACACATCTGCTCCCAAACCTTAGGTAAATATGAAGAGTTCACCCATTCAAAAGAAATTGGAAAGCCATGATAATCGAAATGATAATACATTGCGTATCCACCATTATGATTCCTCATTTCTTCTGTTGGAACAGTACGGAGATTACCATAGTTATCATCACACAGCATAAGAATCACACCATCAAGCTCCGGATCTCCCATAAGACCTTTTGTGTTTTCATCTCCATAGAAATATGGTTCTACCTCTTTATATAAAGCTAACATTCTTGGAACCTGTTCAAGGTTTTCGTTAACATTTTCCCTTATCAATCGATTCTGGGTCTTAAGAACATCCCTTAACAAATCAATATTGTCTTTTAGGGTAGCATCCTTTCCCATTATGGCAGTATCCGCTTCTCCACGCATACCTACAGTGATAACATTCTCATACTTACCACTTCTTTTTAAGCCATCCTCCCAGAATCTTGTAATGCCGTCTTCATTTGTTCTAAAGTTCCATGCATCTCCATATATTGAGCCTTCGCCTCTTAAATATTTATACTCTTCGCCCTGTCTAAGACATGGCTCATGGTGAGACATACCCATTACCACGCCCAGTTCATCAGCCATCTCTTCATTAAGCAGACCCGGACCATCATCTGGGAATATAGCAGACCACATTGCCGGCCACATATAATTACCCTTCATTCTTAACAGTAAATAAAAGATTTCCTCATAGGCCTTTGCATTAAAACCGCCAAAATTCTTATTACACCAGTTTCCAAATGCAGGCCATTCATCATTAATAAAGAAACCTCTATATCTGACAGATGGCTCCTTAGAAGCTATAAACTCCTTATCTGTCAGCTCATACTCATCAAGCTTCGCCGGATAAAGTGAAAACCAGTCAACCAGAGGCGAAACTCCAAGGCACTCTGAAAGATGGAAAAGTCCGTAAATAGTTCCCCTTTTATCTGATCCTACTATAGTCAGATGTCCATTATTATTAATATATTTATATACCTCTCTCTTCCCTGCTATATCGCTTAAATCTATATCATCAAGCAGGTCAGAATATCCAACTGTTGCCACAAAAATATAGTCATCACTATCTTCCTTTGTACTTGATATAACAGTCTTACCTGCGCCAAAAACCTTTTCCATATCAGCTGCAACACGGTTCGCTACCTTCTTTACTCCGCTAAGAGCTTTCTCCTCTAAAAGAATATATGATTTAGAGCTAATTTTAATCCCCATGATTGTCCCAATCCTTTCTATACCTATTCAACTATTCCAAAACCAAGAATAGTGAACTCCTTTTCTTCATCTCCCGGCACCATCTTTATCTCTACAAGATGTTCGTCGCTTTCTGTGCCTCTATAAACTATTACTGCATTACAATGGGTCCATCCAACTTCTCTTGGATCTGCAGTATAGGTTTTTATTCCATCAACATATACTTCTGCCTTACCTGCTTTATTTTCAGCGGAGTCCTTAAATATAAGCAAAATAATTTTCGCCTTTGTTTTCAGTATAAATGGCTTAAAATCCTCTTTTGCATTCTTCTGATACATCCAGTTATTACTGAACTGAGGCGTAGTAAAGGCATCCATATTTCTTTCTACACGCTGTATATCGCTGTCTACCTTATCAAATGATCCGTTATCAATCACCACCGAGCCAGGTATCTCATCTCTGTCTATCCTGATAACCTTCTCAAAATCACCACCTATAGGAGCCTTAATACTATCCAAATCTGGTATTTCTTTATCATAATCCGCTATAAATGCTCTCTTCATCATTTCGATAACACCATCAGCCATAATTCTATGGCCTATATTTGATGGATGATACCTGTCATAAAAATACTGGTTCTTGGAAACTATTCTTCCCTTACCATATTTTTTATAAAACTGCTCCACTACAGCATCTTTTGCGCTTACCATTGGCAGTTGGTAGGTTTCACCTACTATAGCTAGTCTGTCCTGAAGATTAAAATCATCTGCAAACACAGCAAACATAAGGATAACAGCTGGTTTTCCAGGCCCATTGTAGATTTTTCTAACAAGAGAATCGTAACATTCTCCCTTTGTCTCGTCGCCATCATCATTAACTGCAAATTCAACTATAACGATATCAGGTGTACCTTCATCCAGAATATCCTTTTTATATCTAAGCATTCCAAACTCTGAAGGCGTACCTCCCACACCAGCCTTGATATATTTCACGTTTTCATGAGCATCTGTTATATTACAGAAGCCATCATATATTCTTCTTGCGTAACAATTGGTATTTATTGGCACTGCTCCTGCTCCCTGAGTGATGGATCCACCAATAAAAGCAAGTGTTGTTTCTTCTCCATTTTTAGCCTTATCCAGAGCTTTTTTCAATCTGTGATTGTTACCATAAAAGACAAGTGAGCCCTCTATCATTTTTTTATATTCATCTGATTCAAAGTCCACTGGATATTCATCTTCAATTTCCGGTGCGTCATAACCATCGTTCAGATAGAAACATACAGAAACATCAGCTGTTATCCCTGAACGGTCAAATTCAAATCGTATCTGTCCAGGTTCATTATCATCGTCGCCCCAGTCAACCTCATTAAGATCGATTATGATCTCCATACCATTGGCTGGAACCTCCTGAACAATATTTGTGCCGCTTCCATTTATATCCTTATAACCATACATTTGTAAAACAAATCTGACATTCTTAATATCAGCTTCAGATTCAATGGTAACACCAATAGAATGCACCAACTTTCTAAATCCGGCTGTACTCTTTAAAAGCTCCAGTACATTTTCATCTGTAATACCACCAACTAATCTTGAAGCACTTATCATACGCCCATCATTTTCATATATATAGCATACCCCGCTTCCATCGCCCTTTGGAGCTGCTGATATACTTTTATTTCTCATTATATAAAAGCATTTTCTTTTTTTAGTTGGATCCTTTGGTGCCTTTGGTCCTCTTATTTCATCCTCCATATTCTAACCTTCTTCCTCTATTCTTTTAGCCAAATCATCAAGATAGGTATATCTATCCATCTTTTCTAAGAGCAGATTTTCCGTCTCCTCTTTTTCATTTGTCAGCTTTGACAGCTTCACAAAATCTGAAGCATTCTTTGGATCTAATATTTCCTTTTCAATTTCCTCTATACGATTTTCAAGCTTTTCTATCTCAGCTTCTATTGTATCGTATTCCCTCTTTTCATTATATGTAAATTTTAATTTTTTATTCTTTTCTTTTTGAAGCTTATAGGCTTCTGCTCCCTTGGCGTTAGTACTGCTAGAGCTTACCTCAGTCGTACTTTTTATACTGGTAAAGTAATCTGTATAGCTGCCATTAAAAAGCTTTATCTCTCCTCCCTCTTCAAAGGTAAGCATCCTTTTCGCTACCCTGTCGAGGAAATATCTGTCATGTGACACAGTAATCAATATTCCCGGAAAAGTATCCAGATAATCCTCCAAAACAAGAAGCGTTGAAATATCCAGATCATTAGTCGGCTCATCCAGAATTAATACGTTTGGCGCTCCCATAAGCACCTTTGCAAGATACAGTCTTCTCTTTTCACCACCTGAAAGCTTTCCTATCTTTGAATACTGAAGAGCACCTGTAAACAAAAATTTCTCAAGCATCTGTGACGCTGAAATATAACCATCCTCTGTTTTAATATATTCTGCAGTATCTTTTATATAATCTATAGCCTTTTGTTCAGGATCCATAGTATCCGCTTCCTGGGCATAATAGCCTATAACAACTGTGTCTCCCTTCTCCACACTGCCTGCATCAGGCTGTATTTCATTCATTATTATTTTCATCAGAGTAGATTTGCCACACCCATTTGGTCCTAATACTCCTACTCTGTCATCCTTAAGAAAAATATATGTAAAGTCTTTGATATACTCTTTGTTATCGTATGCTTTAGATATGCCCTTAAGCTCTATTGTTTTCTTCCCAAGTCTTGAGGAAATTGCACCTATCTCTACCTTAGAATCTATCTGCACTTTTTCCTCATCTCTTAAAGCCTCATATCTGGCGATGTGAGCCTTCTGCTTTGTGCTTCTCGCCCTTGCTCCCCGCATTATCCAGGCAAGCTCTTTTCGTAAGATATTTGCATGCTTTGCCTGGGTGGATAAGGCCATCTCCTCCCGCTGTGATTTCAGATCTAAGAAGCCTTCGTAATTAGTTTTATAGGAATATAGCTTTCCTTTATCCAGCTCCACTATTCTGTTACAAACCAGATCAAGGAAATATCTGTCATGAGTAACCATTATAAGAGCGCCCTTATAGTTTCTTAGCCACTCCTCAAGCCATTCTGTCATCTGATTATCAAGATGGTTCGTAGGCTCATCCAGTATTAATACTTCATTTTTAGATAACAGCGTAGCTGCCAGGGCAACCTTCTTTTTCTGCCCACCTGAAAGTGTATCAATCCTGGCATTAATATCCTCAAAGCCTAAAATATTCAATATAGACTTTGCCTCACCATCTATACCATATATCTCCTGGGCATACTTATTTGAGCTTAGAACGTACTCAAAAATAGTAATACCTTCTTCAAATTCCGGGTTTTGGGAAAGATAATTTATCACAACATTATTACCCTTTACGTATTCTCCCAGATCTCCTTCCTCTATGCCTGCAATTATCTTAAGTAATGTCGACTTACCAGTACCATTTATACCAATAAGACCTACCTTTTCTCCCTCTTCTAAGCTAAAGTCTATCCCATCAAACAGCTTTCTGTCTGTATATTCCTTTGTAAGATTTTTAATAGTTAATAAATTTGCCATTTTCCTATCCTGCCATGCATTTTCTCTCAATAGTTAATATCATGGGCTCCGCTATCCCCTTTGTATAATCAATCACAATTTTATCATACAGTAAAAAAACCTCAAACACTTTTCATCTCGTAGTTTGAGATTTGTTTGAGGTTATTACCGGTTCAGCCGAATACAATTCAATTTTTAGTTATTGCTTAAAAGCTTTTCTATACTGTCCCTTACAAGATTGAAGGCTATTGGATTTTTCCCACTGTTAACAACAATATCAGCCATATATCTTGAAGGCTCAACATATTTATAGTGCATAGGTTTTACAGTTGTAAGATACTGGGAAACAATGCCCTCCAGATCTCTGCCCCTGTCACGTACATCTCTGACAACACGTCTTAATATACGTTCATCTGCATCAGCATCAACATATATTTTAATGTCCATCATATTTCTTAATCTTTCATCTGCCAAAACCAGAATACCTTCAAGCAGTATTATTCGCTTAGGCTCCACCCATGTTGTCTCATCTGCTCTATTATGTATAGTAAAATCATAAACGGGGCACTCTACCTTTTTACCTTCCTTT
>JAZUFJ010000325.1:0-6541 GCA_045640645.1 Lachnospiraceae bacterium | reverse complement strand
CTCTTGATCCGTTTGCAGTTAGTAGAATGTTGTTATTGTCATCAACGATACCACAGAAGCAAGAAGGACTTACCATACTGTTATTATGCATATTCACTAAGTAATGAATGTCATAATCTATTTTAAGAATAGAATTGTATTTTTCGCCCTTACTGCTATTACATTGGGAAGCCTTTTATCAGGATGTGGAAAAGAATCAAAGATAGATGCTTTGAAATATATCCGCCTTGGAGAGTATAAAGGGTTAAGTGTTGAAAGACCTTCGACAGAAATAAGTGAGGATCTGATAGATGAGCAGATAGAGCTTATGATGTCAGCCTATTCTGTTACAGAAGAGGTTAGTGACAGAGATGATGTAAGAGAGGGCGACATTGTAAATATAGATTTTGTGGGTACTCATAATGGCATCGTGTTTGATGGAGGTTCTGCCCAGGGATATAACCTTACAATAGGCTCTGGAACTTTTATTAATGGCTTTGAAAGTGGTCTTGTAGGCGCTAAGGTTGGGGATAATCTGGATCTAAATTTAAAATTTCCAAATGTTTATCCTAATGATCCATCTCTTGCAGGGGAAGATGTAGTATTTAATGTTACTATTAATTCAATAAATGTTACCACTGCTCAGGAGCTTACCGATGAATTTGTTTCTGATAACACAAATGGACAGATAACAAGCATTAGCGAATTGAGGGAAATGCTAAGAGAACAGCTTGAGCATGATGCAGTGAGCTATGCTGATAATATGGTTTATTCTACTCTTTTATCCCAGGCTATAGATAATGCAGTATTGTTAGAGGACATACCGGATTCATTTATAGAGGAAAAGAAGGAAGAAATGATCCGTACCATGAAGTCTAATGCAATGTCTTATGGTATTGATTATCAGACTTATTTAAATCAGTATTTAGGTATAAGCGAAGCAGATTTTCTTAATACCATAGAGGAATCATCTGTAGAGATAGCTATGCAGAACCTTGTTATACATGCTATAGCCCAGACAGAGAACATTTCTATATCAAAAGAAGAGCTTAATGAACAGCTTGATAAATATATGGACTATTATGGATATTCGTCTAGAAAAGAGCTTGAAAAGAATATGAACATAGACGATGTCAAGGAAAGCCTGCTTATAGTTAAGGTGGAGCAATTCTTAGCGGATAATGGTGTAGTTACTGAAGCAGAATAAAAGGATAAAGCTGATTAATCGCAAAGCGACTAATATATAGAAAAAATAATCTAAATTTTATTGAGGAGAAAGCAAAATGGAATTAGTTTCAATCAAGGAATTATACAGAAACAAAGATCAGTATTTAAACAAAGAGGTTACCATTGGTGGATGGGTAAGAAGTATACGTGATTCAAAGACATTTGGATTTATCGTAGTAAACGATGGTACATTTTTCGAGCCGCTTCAGATTGTATATGCTGATAAGCTTGAGAACTTTGCAGAGATTTGTAAGATAAATGTTGGTGCAGCGCTTATAGTAAAGGGTACATTAGTACCTACTCCAGAAGCAAAGCAGCCATTTGAGATTCAGGCAGATGAAGTAATTATTGAGGGAGCTTCTACTCCTGATTATCCACTTCAGAAGAAGAGACATTCTGTTGAATATTTAAGAACAATCACACATCTTCGTCCTAGAACAAACTTATTCCAGGCAGTTTTCAGAGTAAGATCTTTAGCAGCATATGCTATACATCAGTTCTTCCAGGAGAGAGGATTTGTATATGTTCATACACCACTTATCACAGGAAGTGATTGTGAAGGTGCTGGAGAAATGTTCAGAGTAACCACTCTTGACATGGATGAGCTTCCAAAGACAGAGGATGGAAAAATAGATTATACAAAAGACTTCTTTGGTAAGGAAACTAACCTTACAGTTAGCGGTCAGCTTAATGGCGAAACATATGCTATGGCATTTAAGAATATTTATACTTTTGGACCTACCTTCAGAGCTGAGAACTCTAACACTACAAGACACGCAGCAGAGTTCTGGATGATCGAGCCAGAGATCGCTTTCGCAGACCTTAAGGATGATATGATTCTTGCAGAAAGCATGATTAAATATATTATTAAGTATGTTATGGAAAATGCTCCTGAAGAAATGAAATTCTTTAATGATTTTGTTGATAAAGGACTTATCGAGAGATTGAACCACGTTGCAACCTCTGATTTCGGTCACGTTACATATACAGAAGCTATCGAAATGCTTGAGAAGTGTAATGACAAGTTTGAATATAAAGTATTCTGGGGATGTGATCTTCAGACAGAGCATGAAAGATATCTTACAGAACAGATCTTCAAACGTCCTGTATTTGTTACAGATTATCCAAAGGAAATCAAGGCTTTCTATATGAAGCTTAACGAGGACGGAAAGACAGTTGCAGCTATGGACTGCCTTGTTCCAGGTATTGGTGAGATTATCGGTGGTAGTCAGAGAGAGGATGATTACGATAAGCTCCTTGGAAGAATGGAAGAGCTTGGTCTTAAGAAAGAGGATTATGATTTCTACTTAGATCTTCGTAAATATGGTTCAGCAAGACATGCAGGCTTTGGTCTTGGATTTGAAAGATGTGTAATGTACTTAACAGGAGTAGGAAATATCCGTGACGTCATTCCATTCCCAAGAACAGTAAACAACTGTGATCTGTAAGGTTTATTGTGTGAGAGATTTTGGAAACGAAGATATAATTCTTAGATAATGTATGAGGGTGCATTATCTGGGAATACAGCTAGTTGGTTTTGAACTGGCATGTATAATATATACTGGCAATTTGGTGAGATTTTCGAAATTGATTTGTCAGGTGTTGTAATTAGTAAGGGTTTATTTATGAAAAAAAGAATATTTTTAGTTGTTTTAACGGTGTTACTGGGTATTATGCCTACGCTTAATGTATGGGCTGTTACCTCAAAGGAAATGAAGGAACAGAAAAAGGAAACCGAGAAACAACTTAGCTCTGTACAATCAAATATTGATAATATAGAGAGCGATAAGGAATTGATGGAAAATGAAATACAAGAGATCGATTCCCAGCTCGTAGATTTGCTTTTAACAGTAAGTATCCTTGAGGATGATATAGCTACAAAGGATATTATGATAGAGAAAGCAGGCATAAAATACGAGGAGGCCAAGGCCAAAGAGGAAGAACAGGACAAGGCCATGAAGATGCGTATAAAGTTTATGTATGAAAAGGGAGACCAGAGCTATATCGAACTTTTCCTGCAATCAGCCAGTATTTCTGAACTGTTAAATAAAGTGGAGTATGTAGAAAAGCTTTATGCCTATGACAGAGAGCTGTTGCTAGCTTATCAGAAGACAAAGGAAGAGGTTTTTGAATTAAAGACTACTCTTGAAACTGAGAAAGCTGAGCTTGAAGAGGTACAGGCGGATTATCTTGAACAATCAGAGCAGCTTCAGAACTTGATAGATGAAAAGCTTGCTACTATTGATAATTTCGAAGAACAGTTAGCTACTGCAAAAGCTGAAGCCAGCAAATATCAGGCACAGCTGAAGGAACAGAACGCAGCTATTAAACAGTTAGAGGCAGAAGAAGCAGCAAGAAAAGCAGCAGAAGAGGCGGCAAAGAAGGCTGCAGCGGAAGCAGCAAAGAAAGCAGCAGAAGAGGCAAAGAGAAAAGCAGCGGAAGAAGCTGCAGCAAGCAAAAAGGCTGCTGAAGAAGCTAGGAAGAGCTCACAGGAAAATTCTGATGATTCTGGAGACTCAGATGGAGAGAGCTCGTCAAATAGCGAATCATCTGGAGAAAGCTCATATGATGAAGGTGGCGAAGAAGAACACCATGAGGAAGAGCATCATTCTTCAGATCCGGGAGATTCCTCAAAGGGTCAGGAAATTGCAAATTTTGCCTGTCAGTTTATAGGAAACCCGTATGTATCAGGTGGTACATCCCTAACTGAAGGTGCAGATTGCTCAGGCTTTACATCGGCAGTATTTAGAGAGTTTGGAATTAACCTTCCAAGAAGCTCATCTTCACAGGCAGCAGTAGGAAGGGAAGTAAGCTATTCCGAAGCTCAACCAGGAGATATCCTATATTATGGTGGACATGTAGCAATTTATATTGGAAACGGACAGATAGTACATGCCAGTACACCAGCTACGGGAATAAAGATTAGTAATGCATTATATCGTTCAGTTATCACTGTACGAAGAGTTGTATAATAAAATAAAAGGCTCTGATCTTAGGATTAGGGCCTCTTAATACATGATTGTGCAAATATCTCGCGAAGCGTGATATTTCACAATATGGCAGCGTGTTATATCGCTGTAGATATGTAGCAAAACAGCCGGAACATTTGTCCCGGCTGTTTCGCGTAATCTATATTAAAGTATTTGCAATTTGGTTAATCCTGTATGATTAACCTTCGAGTGTTGATAAGTAATCGATAAGAATAGCTTCATCCTTTGGTAACTGAGCAAATAATTCAAGCTCACCTTTCTTGTCTCTAAGTAAATCTGCAAAAGCGATATACTGTGAAAGAGCTGATTTTAAATTGTACTTGTCACCGTATACTGACTCGAGCCAAACTTCACCTTCACATTTGTTAATAACTTCCTTGAAATTTTCTAAATCTTCTAAACTTGTAATCTTCATATTACAATCCTCCTTCTTCTTTGTCGTTTTCTTTTCTACATCTAGAAGTCTATCATCTATGAAAGGAAAAGAAAAGAATCAAACTAAACAATCTTACTAAAAACAACAATTAAAATTTAGTTATATTTCACAAAAACGTGGGTAAAAAATAATGTTTTTGCTTTTTAAGACCAGATATTTGGTATTATACATTGGTATATGATTACTTTAATTGAGCTGAAAATAGAGAATGCAGATATAAGAATAGTAATCATTTTGAAAATAGAATCTTAGGTGGAGCGAAAATGAAGGTAACTGAGAAATGTGTAAAATGCTTATATAGAAAACAACAGGCAATGACTGATAATGAAGAATATCTGGAAAAGGTAAGAGATATACTTGAAAACAGAGATGATGATATGTGTTCGCCATATATGGTTTATCTTTTTAATAAGGAATATGAGGCTAAGGTTGGTAAGAAGAGATCATTTGCAGAAGAGAAAAAGAAATACAATGATCTGGTATTGGCAATGGAGGATGCTATTAGGGAAAAAATAAATAATAGTAAAGATCCACTTAAAAAATCATTGATATATGCCAGAATCGGTAATTATATTGATTTTGGTGCTATGCATAATGTTGACGAGGAGAAATTCTTATCATTATTAGAAGAGGAAAAACAACAGATTATAGATGAAATAGTTTATGATTCCTTTATTAAACAATGCGCTGAAGCAAAAGAATTTCTTCTTATAGCAGATAATGCAGGAGAGATAGTGCTTGATAAGCTATTTGTTGAGCAGCTTAGTAAGACTTTTCCTAATTTGAAAATAAATGTATTGGTAAGAGGCGCAGAGGTTTTAAATGATGTAACCAGGAAAGATGCGGAATATGTAGGCATAGACAGAATAGCAAACATTTATGATAATGGACTTCCGCTAGGGGGAACAGTTTATAGTTTGCTTCCAGAGGCTACAAAAGAAGCTATAGATAATGCAGATGTGATTCTATCAAAAGGACAGGCTAATTTTGAATCCCTTGGCGGAAGAGGCTTCCATATCTTCTTTTCCTTCTTGTGTAAATGTGAGCTGTTTACAGAAAGATTCGATGTTCCGCTTTATACTGGAATGTTTATCGAGGAAAAATAATAAAATAGAATGTAGGGCCAACAATCACAAAATCGTTGCATATAATAATACTTTACGATATAGTATACGTGGTGCGTCATATAAAATTATATATGACAGACATACTAAAAAGAATATTTAGAGGTGTTAGAAATGGGAAATGAAAAAGCAACTGGTGGTTGGCGCGAGAACAAGTGGATTCGCGGTGCAATCCCTGCATTACTGCTTCACTGCAGTATCGGTACTGTTTATTGTTGGTCACTTTTCAGTCAGGAAATTGGTGAACATATTGGATTTAGCAAGGGAGCTACTGAATGGGCATTCAGTTTTGCAATTTTCTTCCTTGGTATGTCAGCAGCTTTCTTAGGAAGCTTTGTTGAAAAGGATATCCATAAGGCATCACTTATCGCTTCAATTTGTTTTGCAGGCGGTATGGCTGGTACAGGCTTCTTTATTTGGTATGGTGGACAGAATAAAGGTAGCGTTTTGGCACTGATTGGTATTTATATCTGTTATGGATTTATCATGGGTGTAGGTCTTGGAACAGGATACTTATCACCTGTTAAGACTCTTATGCTTTGGTTCCAGGATCGTAAAGGTCTTGCAACAGGTCTTGCAGTTGCAGGTTTCGGTGCTGCAAAGGCTATCGCTTCACCTATTATGGAAAAGCTTCTTGCTTCAGTAGGTGTTTATAAAATGTTCTATATCTTAGCAGTTGTATACTTTATTATGATGTTTGTAGGTCACTTATTCCTTAAGAAACCAGCCGGATGGCATGAGCCAACAGGAAAAGATAAAGGACCTGGCACTTTCGAAGTTATCAA
>JAZUFJ010000324.1:0-8057 GCA_045640645.1 Lachnospiraceae bacterium | reverse complement strand
AAAAGAGCTTTATGGAGATATAAAGATAGGGAAAATCATTAATGCAAGAGTAGTAGATGTAAGGGAAGTTGGTAAGCTTACCTTATCAGTACGAGATAAAGCCTATCTGCAGATGGATAAGGACGCTGAAAAGGTTATGGCAGTAATCGAAGAGTTTGATGGTGTTCTTCCTTTTAATGATAAGGCTGCGCCTGAGGTAATAAAGCGAGAATTTAACATGAGTAAAAATGAATTTAAGCGTGCTGTAGGAAGGCTTTATAAGGAACGCAGAATAGAGATAACTGAGAAGTCTATTAAAAAACTGAGATAGGTATTGTTTATGAATAAATTTGCAAAGGGGAGTAACCGGTTATTTCTTTCCCTGGTGCTTACCCATATTGTCGTAGCGGTAATTTTGGAACTGCTTGAAATGAAAAATATTGCTAGTAGTATGACCACAAGAATCATATTGAGTGAGCTTACTATTGTTGTTCCGGCGCTGATCTATTCCCTGATAGGTAACCTTGATCTGAAGGAATGGATACCGGTAAGAAGGCTTAAGTTTGGAGATTTAATCCTTATTATTCTTTTCACTTATGCCATGATGCCATTTATTACTGTGATAAATCTGGTATCTCAGTTATTTGTAGAGAACGCTGTTACCACAAATATGTTTGAGGAAACAATGAATCTTCCGGTATTTGCCTCTATTTTCTATATGGGCATTTTAGGACCATTGTGCGAGGAGCTGGTTTTTAGAGGTTTTATTTACCAGGGCTATCGTAAAAGCGGGAATATATTTGGAGGAATGCTTTTGTCAGGGCTCTTATTCGGGCTTCTTCATCTTAATTTCAATCAATTCTGTTATGCCACTGTGCTGGGAGCTATATTTGTTATGCTTTATGAGGCCACCGGTAATTTCTGGGCTCCTTTTATAGGGCATATGGTGATAAATACACATAATACGTTTCTAATGATAGAGACTAAAAAAGCGTATGAAAGACTGGGGTTAGATATTACTCAGGCTATAAATGTCGAGGTATCTACAACTGAAAAGCTATTAATGATAGCTATTTTTATGGCTTTTGGAACGGCCTTCACTCTTTTAGCCGCCTTTTTGTTTATGCTTATCTTAAAGCGTAATAATACAAATGGTCACATAAAAAATATATTTGTTACTATATCTGAACAAATAAAAATAGCCATCGTCAGCCCAGCCTGCATCATTGGCGTAATTTTGTGTATTCTTTATATGACCGGATTACTGGGAAGGTTTATTGATACATACATTATAAAGCTGAGCATATAGTGGTAATATAGGGACAAAAGTCATTAAGTCATGCCTGCGTGTAAGCGAAAATATGACTTTTGACATAAAAATTCAGCATATTAAAAATAAGATTAAATATAATACAACAAAAATATAGAGGAAGAGATGAACAAAACAAAAAAGGAACAAATAATTGCCTGGCTACTGGTACTAGCCGGCGCTATTACATACATTTCATTAATATTTAATAATAATATATGGCTTGATGAAGGTTTCACAGCTAATCTGGTTTATACAGATATGGCTGGTGTCCTGGAAAGAACTATGAATCATACTCTTCCTCCGCTTTATAATATTATTTTAAAGCTTATGACAGTTATTTTTGGTTATAAGATTTTTGTTATGAAGCTTACCAGTGTCATTCCTATGATTATTGTTATGATGCTTTCTGCCACAGTTGTTAGAAAACGCTTCGGCGCCATGACATCATATCTGTTTATTATTGCTGTTACAGTCATGCCAAATATGATTTATTATGGCGTGGAAATAAGAATGTATTCTCTGGGCTTTTTGTTTGCTACCGGAAGCGGAATATATGCTTTTGAGGTTTTAGAGGAATCAAATAAGAAAAACTGGATAATTTTTACCCTGCTAAGTGTTTTAGCCGGCTATTCTCATCATTTTGCATTTGTAACAGTAGGCTTCGTTTATTTGTTCTTATTGATTTATTACTTCTTTTTTGAAAGAGAGAATATAAAACGCTGGTTTTTATGTCTTTTGGCAACCTTTATTTTATATTTTCCGTGCATGGTAGTGACTCTAAAGCAGCTTAAAAGTGTAAGCGGGTATTTTTCCATGCCAGAGGTTACGCCTTCGGTATTTGTAAAATATGCCAGATTCCCATATACCGTTGGCTGTACACCAGTGACTATTTTATTAGCTGTTATTATGGTGGCTCTTGTAGTTGCATTTATCCTAAAAAAGGATAAATCAAAAAAGGATTATTACAGCTTTTTATGCTTTGTTACATATTATGGAGTATTAGTTTTTGGAACTGTAGTATCAAAGATTATGACAGCCAATATTTTTGTGGACAGATATCTCTTTTTTGCTATGGGACTTCTATGGCTGTTCCCATCTATTTATATTGGAACAATCACTGAAGATATTACATTGATGGGAATAAAAATTTCAGCAAAAAAACTGGCCTATGCTCTCCTTGCTTTTGAAATAATAATAGGTATTTGCTCTTATGTCAGGGAATATGGAATAGAATATCAGAAGGGCTGTGATGTGCTTATTTCTTATCTAAATGAAAATGTAAGCGAGAATGATGTCTTATATACGGACGAATCAAATGAGGAGCTGAAATTCTGTTTAAGGGTATATGAGCCTAAGCTTGAATACTGTGATACTCTTGATATGGCATTAAACATTGCGAAGGAAAAAGGTTCAAAGGTATGGGTAGCAGAAAATATAGCGGATGCAGATACCTATAGACTTGATGGAACAGATAAAGGTGAAGCGGCTAAAAATGCCCAGGATAAGCTTGTATATATAAATGATTATAGCTTCGACAGATATACATTTTCTTTATTTTCTATAGAATAAGTGGTATCATAGACTTATATAAGAGATTGTTAAGCTTTAACGAAAAGCTTTAATATTAGATTATAGTATTTAATTATTTTGTAAATATGACGATAACTATGATATAGGATATTTTCAGAAAATAAATTTGTATCTTATAAATATAAAAGGAAAGGGTGATTGTATGGATATAGCAGCATTATCAATGTCGATGGCACAGAGCAGAGTTGCCTCTGATTTTTCAACAGGTATTTTAAAAATGTCTATGGATAGTTATGAAGAAGCTGCAGATAGCATGAAGCAGATGATGGAATTATCTGTTAACCCTAATATTGGATCAACGATAGATATTTCTGTATAGGTTATATAGTATGAAAAATATGAATGTGCTGGGCTTTTCTTTAAAAGATTACTCTGTTAAAGAGGCCATGAAAATGGTTAAGGAGTATCTAAAGACAGCAAAGGTAGATACCATAAGTTTTTTGTCTATGGATCATCTTTTAGAGGCATCAGCAGAAAATGATTACAAAAAATATATAGAGAGCACGGATCTTTTGATTCCAATATCTAAAGAAATTCTTGCGGCAGCATCTATTGAGAGCAGACACAGGGTACATGAGGTAGAGGAAAACAGATTTGCCAAGGAATTTAGTGAGCTGATCTCAAAGGAAAAATGTACTGCCTATATTCTTGGAGATGACGAAGAGGCTATAGAAAACTTTAAGAGCTATCTTGCTGAAACAGCAAAAGGCGTCAAAGTGGTAGGTTCCTTTGTTTTCTGTGAGGATACTAATGATGACAGGGTGGTTAACGAGATAAATTTTGCGTTTCCTGATGTGGTCATATCTATTGTTCCATGGAGGAGACAGGAAAGATTTGTCTATGAGAACAAGGGCAACATTAATGCTCGTCTTTTTGTGTCTATTGACAAATTGATTGAAGACAGAAATACCTGTGGTGGAATCAAAAAGATATTAGATAATTTTCAGAGAATTGTTTTCAAAAGACGTGTCATAAAGTACGAAAACAAGCAATAAATGTGCAAAACAGAGAAATAATAAGCAAAAAGTAAGGTTTAGTAATAATTAATTTATGAATAATTACTAATTCTTACTTTATTTTTTTGTAATAATATATTAAAATATTTGTAGGATTGTGTTAATATATGGTCCTAAATGGGAAGGTTACATGTAAAGGAGAGGAAATATGATTTCTAACCAGATTTTACAGAGTACAATTGAAGGTTTGAAAGGTATTACAAGAGTACAGCTTTCTGTAATAGATACAGAAGGAAAAGTATTGGCTACAACATTTAAAGAGACTATCGATTATGAAAGCGCTGCGATAAACTTTACCGCTTCTCCGGCAGACAGCCAGGAGATCCAGGGTTATCAGTTCTTCAAGGTATATGATGAGCTGCAGTTAGAATATATATTAGTGGCTCAGGGAAGCTCTGATGATTCCTATATGGTAGGTAAGATAGCTGCGTTCCAGATTCATAATTTACTTATAGCTTACAAAGAGCGTTTCGATAAGGATAATTTTATTAAGAATCTGCTTCTTGATAATCTTCTGCTGGTTGATATTTATAACAGATCACAGAAGCTCCATATTGATACTAACGCAAGACGAGTAGTTATCGTTATGGAGACAGTGGACGAAAAGGATGGAAATGTTCTTGATAATGTTCGTAATTTCTTTGGCTCACGTTCACATGATTTCATTACAGCTGTAGATGAACGTAATATTATTGTTGTAAGGGAGCTTAATGCTAACGAAACCTATGAAGATATAGAGAAGACTGCTAAACAGCTTCTTACAGTCTTCAAAACAAAGGTTGGCAAGGAAATACATGTATCATACGGTACTATAGTTAACGAGATCAGAGAGGTCAGCAGATCCTATAAAGAAGCAAAGATGGCTCTTGATGTAGGAAGAATATTCTTTGATGACAGAGACGTTATAGCATATTCAGAGTTAGGAATAGGACGTTTGATTTATCAGCTTCCTATACCTCTTTGCCAGATGTTTATAAAGGAAATATTCGACGGCAGATCACCTGATGATTTTGATGAGGAAACTCTTGTCACTATAAATAAATTCTTTGAAAATAGTCTTAATGTTTCTGAAACCAGCCGTCAGCTCTATATTCATAGAAATACTTTAGTATATCGTCTTGATAAGCTTCAGAAGAGTACAGGGCTTGATCTTAGAGTATTTGAAGATGCTATTACTTTCAAGATCGCTCTTATGGTTGTAAAATATATGAAATATATGGAAAGCAATTATTAAAAGCAATCACAAAATATTTTTAAACGCAAACAGGGGAAATTTAGATTTTTAGAAGGGGTGAACATATGGAAGATATGATCACGATGGAAGGCGTCAGTAAATCATATGCTAATGGTGTTCCGGCGCTTAATAACGTAAGCCTTAAGATAAAAAAGGGCGAGTTCGTTTTTATAGTTGGTGACAGTGGATCAGGTAAATCAACGCTTATTAAGCTTTTGCTTAGAGAGCTTACTCCATCAACTGGTTATATTGTTGTAAATAATTTTGAGCTTGCAAAGCTTAGAAGAAGAAAGGTCGCAAAGTTCCGTCGTAGTATAGGAGTAGTATTCCAGGATTTCCGTCTTCTTAAAGACAGAAATGTATATGAAAACGTTGCTTTTGCACAGCGCGTAATTGAGGTGCCAACAAGACAAATTAGAAAAAATGTTCCGGCTATGCTGTCATTAGTAGGTCTTGCAGGAAAATATAAGGCAAAGCCTAAACAGTTATCAGGTGGAGAGCAGCAGCGTGTAGCTCTTGCAAGAGCTCTTGTTAATAATCCACCTATACTTCTTTGTGACGAGCCTACAGGTAATCTGGATCCTCGTAATTCATGGGAAATCATGAAGCTTCTTGAGGAAATCAATAAACGTGGTACAACAGTATTAGTAGTAACACATAACCGTGAGATAGTTAATGCCATGAGAAAACGAGTTATCACCGTTAAAAAGGGCGTTATTATCAGTGATGAGGAAAAGGGTGAATACATAGATGAGGATTAGTACATTATTCTATACTATTAAACAGGGATTAAAAAACATATTCCGTAATAAAGTATTTTCTCTTGCATCTATAGCTACTATCGCAGCCTGTACTTTCTTATTTGGTATTTTCTATGCAATAGTTGTGAACGTGCAATACAGTGTTAAGGAAGCGCAATCAGGTGTTGCAGTTACTGTATTTTTTGATGAAGATATTTCCTATGACAGAATACAGGAAATAGGTGATGATATTAGAAACAGATCTGAAGTATCTGAGGTAAAATATATTTCCAGTGACGAGGCGTGGGAAACATTTAAGGTAGATTACCTTGGGGAATATGCTGAAGGCTACGAAGGAGATAACCCTCTTGAGGGCTCTGATAACTTCGAGATATATATGAAGGATGTAGCTAAGCAGGCTCATTTGGTAGCCTATCTTGAAACTATTGATGGTGTAAGAGAGGTTAACCGTTCAGATGTTACGGCAGATATTCTTACTAATATCAATAGCCTTATAAGCTATATTTCATTAATAATAATTGGTATTCTTTTTGCGGTGTCATTGTTCCTGATAAGCAATACTGTAGCAATGGGTATAGCTGTCAGAAAAGAAGAAATATCTATTATGAAGCTTATCGGTGCAAAGGATTTCGTAGTAAGGTCACCTTTTGTTATCGAAGGTATTTTGATAGGCCTTATTGGTTCAATGCTTCCATTGGTAGCGATATATTATCTGTATGTAAAGCTTGTAGAAATGGTATCTGAAAAGTTTTCAGCTCTTTCAGATATACTTCAGTTTATGTCAGTACAGGAGATGTTTTCAAGGCTTATACCGGTAGCATTAATACTTGGTGTTGGTATAGGTTTCTTCGGATCTATATTTACTGTAAGAAAACATCTTAAAGTATAATACAGGTTTATATTTAACAAGGTTTTGATTAAGAGAGATTATAGCTAATCTGATTAGTGGTTCTGTTTGGGGAAACGGAGCAGGGGTCTTTAATGAAGAGAGTAATAAGTAAAATAATGAAGGGAAACAAAAAGAGAGTAAAATCTTTTCTCTCAATATTATTGTGTATATCACTAGCGGCAGAGATGCCGCTAATTGTGCATGCAGAGACTCTTACAAACGAACTTATAGAGCAATCAGAGGCTAGCAAAAAAGACGCTGAAAGCAGTTTGAAAAATTTAAAATCAGGTCTTACAGATGTAAAAAAACTTATTGATAGCCTTGAAGCAGCTAAAACCGGCCTGGCAGAGTATATAGAGCAGCTGGACGCTGATCTTGAGGATATTAATGGAAAAATTGATGACCTGGATGAGCTTATAAAACAAAAGGAAATCGTTATTCAGGTTACTGAAGAGGCTCTGGAGGCTGCAAAGCAGGATGAAGTAGAGCAATACGAAATGATGAAAAAGCGTATAAAATTTATGTATGAGAGAGGTGGAAACTCTACTATTGCTATGCTTTTTGCATCAGATAATTTCTCAGATTTTCTCAACAAGGCAGAGTTTATAGAGAAAATTTCAAAATATGATCGCGAAATGTTAGATCGCTATATTGCTACAAAGAATCAGATAGCAGCTACTGAAGAAAGACTTATTACTGAGAATAATGAGCTTAACGAAGCGAAAGAAGCGCTTTCTGTTGAACAGAACGCTGTAGAAGAGCTTATTGTTACAAAAGAAGAAGAGATAACGGAATACGAAAATGACATAGCTACAAAGGAACAGGCTGTTAAGGAATATGAAGCCGAGATAGCTGCTCAGGATGCTTTGATCAAAGAATTAGAAGCAGCCATAATTGCAGAAAAGAAACGTCTTATTGAGCAGAACAAAAAGTCTATTGTATATGATGGAGGAGAGTTCGCATGGCCTTGTCCCGGATATGTAAGGATATCTGATGACTATGGAATGCGTATGCATCCTACTCTTAAGGTTGAAAAGTTCCATAATGGACTGGATATGGCAGCGCCATCGGGCACGCCGTTTTTAGCAGCCTATGATGGAGAAGTTGTAAAGGTTGATTATTCAAGCTCAATGGGTAATTACTGTATGATAGATCATGGAGATGGTTTATATACAATCTATATGCATGCTTCATCTATTTCAGCTAAAGAGGGACAGCTGGTTGTCAGAGGTGAACAAATCGGCAAGGTAGGAAGTACAGGAAGAAGTACAGGACC
>JAZUFJ010000323.1:0-6098 GCA_045640645.1 Lachnospiraceae bacterium | reverse complement strand
TATATGTCTCTTCATCATTGAATACAGGAACAGCAGCACGACCGAATCTTAAATAAACTGGTCCTTCATATTCATATGCTGCTTTAACAGCTGCTCTAGCTTCAACATCATCTGCAGGATTAATAATAACCATTCCTGGGATAGTACGCATAAGAGCGATGTCCTCATTACACTGATGTGATGCTCCATCTTCACCTACAGAAATACCTGCATGTGTTGCACCAATCTTTACATTTAAGTGTGGATATCCAATAGAGTTACGAACCTGCTCAAATGAACGTCCAGCTGAAAACATTGCAAATGAACTAGCAAATGGAACCTTACCTGTTGCTGCAAGACCAGCAGCGATACATGTCATATTTGCTTCTGCAATACCAACATTAATATGTTTATCTGGGTGAGCTTTTAAGAAAATATCTGTCTTAGTAGCTGCAGCAAGGTCTGCTGTTAATACTACGAGATTATCATGCTCATTTCCAAGCTCTACTAAAGCATTACCATAGCTTACTCTAGTTGCAATCTTTTTTACTTCTGACATAATGCTTCACCTACTTTCTCTAAATCTTCCATAGCCTGTGCATACTGCTCATCGTTAGGTGCTACACCATGCCATTTTACGCTATTCTCCATGAATGATACATCTTTTCCCTTTACAGACTTAGCTATAATAGCTGTAGGCATACCCTTTGTTTCTTTAGCCTGCTTAAATGCATCTCTAATCTGATCAAAATCATGAGCGTCAATTGTAATTACATTAAAGTTAAATGCTTTAAACTTTTCATCTATAGGATATGAATTACATACCTCTGTTATAGGTCCGTCAATCTGAAGACCATTGTTATCTACAACAACTACAAGATTATCAAGCTTCATATGTCCAGCAAACATAGCAGCTTCCCATACCTGACCTTCAGCAAGCTCTCCATCACCAAGTAATGTATAAATACGATAAGGCTCATTAGACAGCTTTCCTGAAAGAGCCATACCTGTTGCTACTGATACACCCTGTCCAAGTGAACCAGAACACATATCAATACCTGGTGTATGCTGCATACAAGGATGTCCCTGTAAATGTGAACCAAGCTTACGAAGTGTAAGAAGGTCTTCCTTTGGGAAATATCCTCTCTCTGCGAGCGCTGAATAAAGTGCTGGAGCACAATGACCTTTTGATAATACAAAGCGGTCTCTATCTGCTTTCTTTGGATCCTTAGGATCGATATTCATTTCTTCAAAGTAAAGATATGTCATAATATCTGCACATGATAATGATCCACCTGGATGTCCTGCTTTTGCAGCATGTACTGCTGATACGATACCTTTTCGTATCTCATTGGCAGTTTTCTTAAGTTCAAGATTATCCATAATACTTACCCTTTCTTGTGATATTGTTTATTAATTAAACTAATTATAACACTATGTTACTTTCCTTGTCCATAATAAGCATTAGCGCCATGCTTTCTATAGTAATGTTTATCCTGAAGTACCTGTGGTGCAGCTGGAACTTCTGGATTAATTATTTCTGTACGAAGAGCCATCTTAGCTACTTCTTCAAGTACTACTGCATTATGAACTGCTTCATGAGCATCTTTACCCCATGAGAAAGGACCATGATTCTGACATAATACAGCTGGAACAGCCATAATATCCTTATCTTTAAATGTCTCTATTATAAGAAGTCCTGTATTCTTTTCATATTCTGAATTGATTTCTTCAGCTGTAAGGCTTCTTGCACAAGGTATCTCTCCATACATATAATCTGCATGTGTTGTACCATAGCAAGGAATTCCACGACCAGCCTGTGCCCATGATGTTGCATATGAAGAATGTGTATGCACTATTCCACCGATTTCTGGATATGCCTTATATAATTCCAAATGTGTAGGAGTATCTGATGATGGTTTATATTTTCCTTCTACTACATTTCCCTCAAGATCTACTACTACCATATCTTCTGGCTTAAGCGCATCATATTCTACGCCGCTTGGCTTAATTACAAATAATCCGCTTTCTCTGTCAATACCACTTACATTTCCCCATGTAAAAGTCACAAGACCATACTTTGGTAAATCCATATTTGCTTCATAAACCTGCTGTTTTAATTGTTCAAGCATAATATTATTCCTTTCTTAAATATATTTACTTATATATAAGCTCAACACCTGGCTACATTGTAACACAGGTGTTCGCTTAAATTACTATTTATTTATAAAGTACAGAATTCCATCTTAATTCGTTCTTGAAATCACGAATATTTGTATTCTTATCTATAACAACTGCCTCAATATTCATAGCTGCTGCCCAGTCAAGCATCTGCTCAGTTGTGAGATCATATGAGAAAGCTGTATGATGAGCTCCACCTGCAAGGATCCAAGCTTCAGCACCTACTGTAAGATTAGGCTGTGGTGTCCAGAAAGCTGTAGCTACAGGAAGCTTAGGCATTGGCTTTTCAACCTTTTTACAATCAACTTCATTAATGATAAGTCTGAATCTATTACCAAGATCTATAAGAGAAGTTGCAATTGCTGGACCAGTTTTTGAAGTAAATACAAGTCTTGCTGGATCTTCTCTATTACCCATTGAAAGAGGACAAACCTTAATTCCAATAGGTCCATCACTTACTGTAGGACAAACCTCTAACATGTGAGCCTGAAGAATTCCTTCTTTTCCAGGAACAAAGTTGTATGTATAGTCTTCCATGAAAGATGTACCCTTAGCAGCTTCATTACCGCTTGTCATAATCTTCATAAGTCTAACCATAGCAGCTGTCTTCCAGTCACCTTCTCCACCGAAACCATAGCCTTTTTCCATAAGTCTCTGGATTGCAAGACCTGGAAGCTGCTTAAGTGAACCAAGGTCACCAAAGTGTGTAACGATTGCCTGATAATTCTTTTCTTCAAGGAATTTTTCAAAACCTATTTCGATACCAGCCTGTACCTTTACATGCTCTTTAAATTCGTTAGCATCTCTTCCCTCTAATAAGATGTCATACTTGTCATAATATTCATCTGTTAAAGCATCGATATCTCCCTGCTTAACATCTTCAACATACTTAGCGATTTCATTAACTGGATAAGCATCGATTTCCCAACCAAATTTAATCTGTGCTTCTACCTTATCTCCTTCTGTAACAGCAACGTTTCTCATATTGTCTGCTATACGGCATACTCTGATATGAGATGATTCCATAATACCTATTGCTGTTCTCATCCAGCTTGCAAGAGCATCTTTAACTGCATCTGTATCCCAATGTCCTACAATGATTTTTCTTTCAATACCCATACGGCTAACGATATGTCCATATTCTCTATCACCGTGAGCTGACTGGTTCTCGTTCATAAAGTCCATATCGATTGTATCATATGGAATTTCCTGATTGAACTGTGTATGTAAATGACATAATGGTTTTCTGTATTCCTGTAATCCAAGAATCCATGATTTTGCTGGTGAAAATGTATGCATCCATGTGATAACACCTGCACACTCTTCATCTGCGTTTGCTTCATTAAAAGTCTTTCTAATAAGTTCATTTGTTATAAGTGTTGGCTTCCATACAATTTCAAAAGGAAGTTTTCCAGATTTATTTAATGCTTCAACGATAATTTTAGAATGCTCTGCTACATTTGCAAGACATTCATCTCCGTACAAATCCTGTGAACCTGTACAAAACCAAAACTTGTAATTTTTACCTGTTTTCATAGTAATATCCCTCCAATATTTAAAATAAATTATAGTTTAAGTCTACAACTTGTATGGTCTTGTAGACAAGCTTGTTTTAATCTCTCTTTCTACAGGATTTTCTTATTATAAGCTTTGGTTCTATCACTCGTTGTACCTTACTATCAGTTTCCGGAACACCATTTATTTTTTCTAATAATAGCTCTGCTATCATTTCTCCCATTTCCTGTTTTGGATGTCCCACAGTTGTAAGCTTTACCGGTCCATTTTCAGCTATGAAAGAATCATCATATCCAGTAAGTGAAATATCTTCTGGCACTTTTACTCCTGCTGCCTCAAGAACTCTGTATACCTCTAATGCAATCTGATCGTTATAGCATACAATCGCATCCATTTTTTTCTTATCTTTTATAAACTGCCTTATAATTTCCGCTGGTTTTTTTGCTCTATCCTCAGTATGAAATAATATTACCATGTCTGGATCATAGCTTATTCCTTCTTCACTAAGAGCTTTTATAAATCCTTTTTGTCTGGCCACTCCCTGATTATCATCTATTTTGAAGATACCTACTATATTTTTATGACCTTGTTCGATTAAATATTTTGTTAAAAGATATCCTCCTTTAACATCATCCATAATAATATTGGGTTTATCTTTCATTTGTGGATATGTTCCCTGTAAAAATACATATGGTATACCCATTTCATCTAACTGTTCATACTGATGCATATGACGACAGAATATCTCGCTTTTACTTGGCTCGATAATTAACCCATCAATATTCTTTGTCATAATATCCTCTAAAGCTTTCGCTTCGTTTTTCTGGGAATTTGCTGTATTCTTCAGGATTATACTATACCCCTCTTTTGTTAAAACCTTATCTATTCCCTGAATCAATAAAGGAAAAATGTAATCTGAAATATAGGTCGTTACAACGGCTATATTCCTTGATCCTTTTTTATTCTTTAACCTTTCTATACAAAAAGTTCCCTTTCCGTGCCTGGCCTCTATATAGCCCTCAGCCTCTAATATGGACAATGCTTTTCTGATAGTGTGTCTGCTTACTGAAAATTCCTCCACTAGTTCATTCTCGGATGGCAATCTGTCTCCAACCTTTATGGTTCCATCACTTATCAGATTTTTCAGGCTTTCCATAACAATAAAATATTTAGATTTTCCTGTGGATTCAGTCATTTATTCTCTCCATTTTATAATCTGTTATTTCTCTTTTATTCGTATATATTTCTGAACATTGTCAAATGTAATTTTTTCGTAGTCCAGATAAACATATTTTTCATTTGATGAGCTTAACATATCTGAAAGGTCTCTACCACATGATAGCTCATATGCCATATCTAATATTATATCCGCCTGTCCAATGGCATTATTATAGGCTGTTCCTTCCATTTTTTTCGACTGTATCATTTCCAGGGCATTTTTTGTTCCGTTTACACCAACTATCAATGGCAAATTATCTGTGCTGTAACCTGCTCCCAAAAATGCCTCTATTGCCCCTAAAGCCATATCATCATCATTGGCTATTACCATTTCTATTTCCCATGGATACTTTTCTAAAAGCCCCTTCATTTTTGTTGTAGCTTGTATCTTATTCCAGTTTGCTATTTCATCTCCCAACTTTTCAAGTTGAAAGCCTGCATTTTTTATTTCATCTATTGATATCTGTGTTCTAACTAATGCATCCTGATGTCCAGCTTCACCTTCCAGCATTACGTACTGTATTATATTATCCATATTGACATCCACTTTTTCAAAACGATTTGGATTGCTCAATACATCCTTAACAATCTCCGCTTGAAGCTTAGCTGATTGCTCTGCATCTGCTCCCACATAATAAAGCTTATTCCACCTTTTAATATCATCCTCTACCGGTTCTCTGTTAAAGAAAATTACAGGTATATCTGCTTTTTTTGCCTTATCAATTATTAGTGAAGCATCTGTTCGGTCTACTAAATTTACACATATAGCGTCATAATCTTTTGCTATAAATTTTTCAACCTGGTCATTTTGTGTCAGCTGGCTTCTATTTGCGCTTACTATGTCTAAGGTTATATTCCGCTCCTTCTGCTTCGTTCTTCCCCATTCATTAAACTCCCTTATCATATCCGAAATAAATGTATCATAATCATCATATACGCTTATTCCTATTTTTATATTTTTATTGTTTTCATTTTCAGATTTTACTATACCATTTGATCCTGAGCATCCTGTCAAAATACAATGCAAAGATAATATAGCAATCAAAAAAATATAACGTATATTTTTTCTCATGGTCAGCCTCTATCTACTTTTAATGTTATTTTACAAATGGGAATAACACCTTCTGATTTTCATCATTATAAATGTCTTCTCTTTTTACCACAGAATATTTTATTTCATGAATATCAATATTCTTCTTTGATTC
>JAZUFJ010000322.1:0-3384 GCA_045640645.1 Lachnospiraceae bacterium | reverse complement strand
ATATTCCCTGAAGTCCTTTGGCAGCTCTGAATACAGTTCCATATGCTCTCCACTTATTGGATGTTCAAAAGATAATTTTCTGGAATGCAGCGCCTGCCTGTTCATTCTGTTATCCATTTCATTATATAACCAATCCCCTATTAAAGGATGTCCTATATGAGTCATATGTACTCTTATCTGATGTGTGCGCCCTGTTTCCAGCTTAAGCTGTACCAGACAAAGATCTCCTTTTCTTGCTAAAACTTTGTAATTGGTAATAGCCCTTTCGCCGTTTACAGGGTCCACCATTCTTTTTATACTGGATCCATCTTCTCTCCCTATCGGCAGATTAATTACACCCTCTGTTAAAAGAGAGCCCTCTGTGTCCTCTACTATAGCAATATATTCTCTATGTATTCTTCGCTCTGCCATAGCTTTATATAGTATTCCTGCAGCTACCTGATGCTTTGCTACTATGGTAAGCCCTGAAGTATCTCTGTCAAGACGATTAATGCAACTAAACACAAAATCCTCATTATTCTCCCTAAAATAATACGCCAGGGCATTCCCTAGCGTATTCTCATAGTTGTTTAATGATGGATGTATCGGCATAAAAGGTGGTTTATCAACTACGATAATATCCTCGTCCTCGTATGCTATTTTAAAGTCCAGTTTTACGGCAGGTATTTTTTCCGAATTATCTGTTTCCACAATGTTAACAGTCAATGTCTCCCCTGCTTTCAGTACACGATTAAGATATACCCATTCATCATCTATAACAAGATTACGTTCCATACGCTTAAGCTCAACTATACTCTGCCTGGTATAACCCTTCAGTTTTAGAAGCTTCTCAATGGTATATCCATCCCATTCCTGTTTAATCTTATATTCTATTGTTCTCTTCATTTATTATGTCTACAACCTCATTAAGTGAGCTTATTTCATAATCTATTCTCAGCTTACTTTCATATGGAGTCTTGTTTACATTGAAATAGCAGGTTTTCATAGAAGCGTTTACCCCACCCTGTATATCGCTGGTGAGAGAATCTCCTACTATCATTACTTCCTCTAACAATGTTGAGCCATCTATTCCATATTTCTCTGACAGTTCTTTATTAGATGCCATCACGTTATATATATCAGTTATAACCTTATCAAAAAACTCTACATTTGGTTTTTCTACACCTATATCCTCAGAAATATAAATAGCATCTAACAGCTTATCCAGCCCTGAATTACGCAATTTTCTTTCCTGTGCTACCTTTGTTCCATTTGTCACAGCGCACTGTAATACTCTACCCTTAAGAGCCTCTACAGTTTCTTTTCCACCTTCATAAAATACTGCAGTATCGCCTAAACGAATCTGATACATATCATTGAAATCACTAGCCTTGGTATCATCAAGACCATAAACCTTAAAGAAATCAACGAATCTGTTTACCAGTATTTCCGGCTTAGTCATTTCATTTCTTTCAAGTTTTCTCCAATACTCTTTATTAATCTCAGAATAGGTCTTAAGCATCTCATCTGTGCAGCTTCCAAATGAAAAACTTTCAAAGCAGCTTCTAATAGCTACCTTTTCTGCTTCAAGAAAATTCAAAAGAGTACCATCAATATCCCATAATACTACTTTTATCATAATTACTGTCCCTGCTGCTGGAGCTGTCCAAGAAGCTCAAGAAGAGCCGGATCTATTTCCTGAACAGGTGCTGCTGCCGGTTCTGCTGCTGGAGCAGGTGCTGGTGCTTGCGCTGCCTTTGCTGCTTCTGCCGCCTTTGCTGCTTCCGCTGCCTTTGCTGCTTCTGCTGCCTTTGCCGCCTCCGCTGCTTTTGCTGCCTCTGCTGCCTGAGCCTCTGCTGCAGCCTGGGCTGCCTCTACTGCTGCTGGATCAACTGTGCTCGCATCACCCTGAGAATATAATATTCCAGTTAACTGATTAAGGTTACTATTAAGAGTATTTATTGATTCTGCAAGCTTATTTATATCTTCTACATACCTATTCTGCAATTCTGTATTCACAGCTGCATAAGCCTTGTTCCATGTTTCATATATACCGCTTATACCATTAATTGTCTGTGATTCTACCCCATTAAGATAGTATTCCGGTGTAGCAAGTCCTGCCTCATTAACAGCTACCAGCTCATCAATAGCCTTGATTACACCCGTATAAGCTGTTGTAATCTGATTCTTTACTCCAGCAATATATTCTGACTCCTCACCTTCCAAGGTACCAATAACCCAAAATATTTCATTAATAGCTGCATATTCATATTCTATTTTTGTCTTTGCAAGATTAGCAGTATCCACAACATTGGCTTTACTAATCTGTAATCTCATGGCGTTTACATCGCCCTTTGCTACAGCCTCTTCAACACTGCCCTCAGCAAAGCTTCCTGACGGCTGTGATCCACATCCGCACACTGATACCATCATAACCGCAGCCATAACAGCGGCCAAAAATTTCTTTTTCATTTCTTTATGCTCCTTATATATTTTATTCTTCACAATCACCACAGCATGAATCGCTATAATTGCTTTTACAGCCTATCATTCTTGTTCCCTTTGGAGAGAGAAGCATACCAATTATTACACCAAATAATAAAATCAGGCCTCCAACTGTTGCCACATCTCTTCCCTTAAGTTCCATTGAATCCATAACATTTACGATTTTTTCGAACATACTACTTCCTCCTTATAATTATAATATTTCTATACATCCTTATCAGATTTAAATAATCTTGTATTTTCAATCTTGTTTGCCTTGTTGCTCTCAGCTATAGCTTCTTTACAGAATTCCTCATGACAGTTGAAACTACGCTTGCCTCTCTTATCAGGCTTCTCATAGCTTCCGTCTGGGAGCATCATGCTGGCGTTCTTATTATCCTTAAGCATTGTCTCTAAAACATGCATCACCTTTTCTTTAAGAGACGCTTCTTCTATAGGATAAAGAATCTCTATTCGTCTTTCAAGGTTTCTAGGCATCCAGTCTGCCGAAGCACAGAATATTTCTGATTTTCCACCATTTTCAAAATAGAAAATACGGCTGTGCTCTAAGAATTTTCCTACTATTGAACGCACTGTAATATTATCGCTTACGCCCTTTATTCCCACCTTGAGACAGCATATTCCTCTGACAATCAGCTCTATCTTTACGCCTGCCTGGGAAGCTTCATACAATGCATCAATTATATCCTTATCGCATAATGAATTAATCTTGGCAATTATATGTGCGTTCTTTCCCTGCTTTGCGTTATCTTTTTCCCTATTAATCAGATACAGGAAGTTATCCTTAAGCCATAAAGGAGCTAAAGACAGCTTATTCCATGAAAGTGGCTCAGAATAACCTGAAAGCATATTAAATACCGCTGTTGCATCTTCACCTATAGGCTCTGAGCAGGTTAAAAG
>JAZUFJ010000321.1:0-3702 GCA_045640645.1 Lachnospiraceae bacterium | reverse complement strand
TGTTATCAATAATGAAAATGCTACCTTTGCAATGGGCGAACAGGCCTGGAGCGCTTTATATCCATATATGTGGGAGAAAAATGTCCTGATATAAATGTTGAAAAGCATAAGGTTATGTATATATAGGCGAGATGTGGTTTTAGATAAAGAATAAATATCACATATAATCAATAATTAGCTATATCAAAAGCTAGTAAACAAAAGTAATTTGTATAAAAAAGAAAACAGAAAAGGAAAATAGTCATGGCAAAGCTTTATTTTAGACATGGTGCAATGGGAAGCTCAAAAACAGCAAATGCACTTATGGTGGAATACAATTATTATGAAAGAGGAAAAAAAGCTCTGCTTTTAAAGCCACAGCTAGATAACAGAGATGGCGAAGGTGTTATAAAAAGTCGAATGGGTCTTTCTAAAGAATGTAAATTCGTAGAAGACCTGGTAAAAATGAGCGACGAAGAGATAAAGAAATATGATTGTGTCATAGTAGACGAAGCTCAGTTTTGCAAGAAGAGTGATATAGAATTCTTTATACATGTGGTTGATGATCTGAAGCTGCCAGTTATATGCTACGGTCTACGTACAGATTTTAGAAGAGAGCCTTTTGAAGGATCTATCTGGCTTTTAGCCTGGGCAGATGTTATTGAAGAGATTAAGACTGTATGCTGGTGTGGTCAGGGAGCATGTTGTAATACAAGAATAAATGAAGATGGTACCGTTATAAAGGACGGTGAACAGATTTGCCTTGGAGCGAACGACAGATATGTAGCTCTTTGTAGAAAGCATTATGCAGAGGAGAATATCGGGCCTGAACGCAGAAATTAATGCGTATTAGAATCACTTTTATTTTTGTATGTACTGAATTAAGGTCTATTTCGAACCTTTTTGTCTATGTCATGGGGACACCTTAGATCTTATAGGATAAATGCAAAGAAACTGATATAAAAACAGATATATTAAAATCAAGTTAACCGATTTATCAGGCATAAAAAGAGGAAAAATAAGCAAAATTGTAAAAAATACAAGATTTTACGAAAAAAGGGCTAAAGTATTTAAGAATCAAGTCGATAAATGATTTGAAACCAATAGATTGCTTTATTTTTTAAGATAAAACAGGAAGTTTATAATCCAGGGAAGGGGGAGATCTTATGCGTATAGAAGCATATAACCAGATTAATCAGATTTATAAGACAAACAAAGCTAGTAAGCCTGCAAAGACTACTAAAGCGTCTAAGATGGATCAGGTTCAGATCTCAAGTATTGGAAAGGATATCCAAACATTAAAACAGGCAGTAGCAAATGCTTCAGATGTAAGAGAAGAGTTAACAGCTCCTATCAAGGCAAAGATAAATGCTGGAACATACGAAGTAAGCAATGATGATTTTGCAAGCAAGCTTATGGAAAAGTTTGGTATATAAATTAAAGAATAATTAGGGGGTAGTTCCAGTGGCCAGTTTAATAGAAGAACTTTTGGTTACTCTTGAAAAAGAGTGTGTAGAATATGAAAAGCTTCTGGAATTATCAGAAAAAAAGACGCCCATTATCATAAAAAATGATGTGGGCGCTCTTGAAAATCTCACGGATGAAGAACAAATCGTTGTGAATCAAATCAGTCATCTGGATTCCAAGAGAGAGGCAGTGACCAAAGATATCGCAAACGTGATCAACAAGGATGTTGAAACTCTAAAACTGTCAGTACTGGCAGAGTTACTTGCTAGCCAAAAGGTGGAACAGAAGAGACTTATTGAGGCATCAGACAGATTAAAAACTGTTGTGGAGAAAATAAGAAGGGTCAACGAGCAGAATCAGTATCTTATTACACATGCTCTTGAGATGATTGAGTTTGACCTGAATTTGGTTCGTTCCATGAAGCAGGCACCACAGACCGCTAATTATGGCCGTAGTGCTATTAATACCGGAGGACGATTAGGTTCGTCACGAGGATTTGACGCAAAACAGTAGAGCTAAAAACGAGGTGATCACATGCCATTAATGGGAAGCCTTTATGTTGGAGCTTCAGGATTACAGACAAGTCAGAATGCGCTGAATACAACAGCGCATAATTTATCCAACGTAGAAACTAAGGGGTACGTAAGGCAGCAGGTGCTGTTAGGCGACCGTTTTTACAATTCAATAGGTGAGAAATCAATAGCCAAGGAGCAGATAGGTCTTGGTGTTGAGTACAGTAAGGTTAGGCAGGTGCGTGACGAATTCCTTGATAGCTCTTATAGAAAGGAAAATGGACGATCTGCCTTTTATGAAACCTGCTACGAGACTACCAATGAAATCGAGACTATTCTTGGTGAGCTTGATGGCGCTTCATATAAGGAATCTGTAGGTAAGCTCTGGCAGAGCGTAGAAGAGCTTAAGAAAGATCCTACCAGTGCCGTTACACAGGGACAGTTTGTTACCAGTGCAGCTCAGTTTTTGGAAAGAGCGCAGGCTGTGTATGATGGACTTATTACTTATCAGGACAATCTCAATTCCAGAGTAAAGGATTTAGTGGATAAGATTAACGATTATGGTCATAAGATTTTTGATTATAACGTTGCCATTAAAAAGGTTGAGATGGGTACAGAAGAGGCTAACGACCTTAGAGATTCCAGAAACAAGTTACTGGATGAGCTTAGTGGACTGGTGAACTTATCATACATGGAGGATGCTGAGGGAGTAGTAACAGCCCAGATAGAGGGTGCATCCTTTATTGTAAGAGACAGAGTCTTTGAGATGGGACTTGACGAGGCAAATGGTACGGGCTTTTATACTCCTACATGGCCATGGAATGATAATCAGAAGGTCTTTAATTTGGAGAATCAGATAATTGATTCTTTCCATGATACAGATATTGGTGAGCTTAAATCTGTTCTTCTTGCAAGAGGTGATAGAAGAGCTAACTATACAGATATGGATGAAAGCGTATATAACGAAGGTGTAGAAGACCCAGAGAATCCAGGATCAAAGCTTATAGCCACATCCAAATCAATAGTTATGAACGTAGAAGCAGAGCTGGATAGTATGGTTCACTCTATCGTAACAGAGATCAACAATATTCTTACCGGTGAGAAATCAAAGATAGATGCCGGAACAGATGTTGAATACGAAGCTGCAGAAATGGACGATTTGATTCCTGAGCTTTTTGTAAGATTAGGTACAGAAAGATATGAGGAAGCCGCCGGTAAATATAAATATGTGCAGGAAAATAATGCTGATCCTCATCATGCAGATGTATCTACACTTTATACAACATCAAATATAAAGATTAATCCGGATCTTTTAAAACAGCCAACACTGCTGTCATTCGTAACAAAGGACAAGCAGGCGGATCAGGTGAAAGCGGATGCTCTTGAAGCAGCCTTCAGCGATGAATTTTCAACACTTAATCCTAACGAAACAAGAAAATACAACTATAATGATTTCTACGATGCATTAGTTAGCCAAACAGCTAACGCAGGCTATGTATATAAGAGCATTGCTACTAACCAGGAAGCGACAACGCAATCAGTTGATAACGCAAGGCAGCACATAATGGGAGTATCCTCTAATGAGGAATTGACAAACATGATAAAGTTCCAGAACGCATATAATGCGTCCAGCCGTTATATCAACGTTGTTAACGAAATGCTGGCACATATTCTGGAGAAGCTGGGATAAAATTAATAATAATTTCATTTAAGAAAAATCAAATGATTACGATAAATATATAAA
>JAZUFJ010000320.1:0-13798 GCA_045640645.1 Lachnospiraceae bacterium | reverse complement strand
GCAATATGTAATAGAAAATCAGCAATTATATCAAGAAATTCTATTATATTAGTAGTAAAGAGAGATATATAAAACGTTTATAAAGCCTGCTTTAATAGCCGGCTTGACATATCAAAATATAGTAGGAGGAATCAAAAATGGGACAGATTGTTTCAGAAGGAATCACATTTGATGACGTGCTTCTTATTCCAGGTTATTCAAATGTGGTAGGTAATCAGGTTGATATCACAACCTATCTTACAAAAAGTATTAAACTTAATATTCCTATGATGAGTGCCGGAATGGACACTGTTACAGAGCATCGCATGGCGATCGCTATGGCAAGACAGGGTGGTATAGGTATCATCCATAAAAACATGTCGATAGAAGAGCAGGCGGACGAGGTAGATAAGGTAAAACGTTCAGAAAATGGCGTTATTACAGATCCGTTCTCACTTTCACCTGAGCATACACTTAAGGATGCTGACGAGCTTATGGGCAAATTCAGAATATCTGGAGTACCTATTACAGAAGGCAGAAAGCTTGTTGGTATTATCACAAACCGTGATCTTAAGTTCGAAACAGATTTCTCTAAAAAAATCAAAGAATGTATGACATCTGAAGGTCTTATTACTGCTAAAGAGGGCATTACTCTTGATGAAGCAAAGAAGATCTTAGCAAAAGCCAGAAAAGAAAAGCTTCCTATCGTTGATGATGATTTCAACTTAAAGGGACTTATTACTATTAAAGATATTGAAAAGCAGATTAAGTATCCTCTTAGCGCAAAGGATTCCCAGGGACGTCTCCTTTGTGGTGCTGGTGTAGGTATTACAGCTAATGTTCTTGACAGAGTAGAAGCTTTGGTTAACGCCCATGTTGACGTGGTAGTTCTCGATAGCGCTCATGGACATTCTGAAAACGTTCTTCGCTGTGCAAGAATGATCAAGGACGCTTATCCTGATCTTCAGCTTATCGGTGGTAACGTAGCTACCGGAGAGGGTACAAGAGCTCTTATTGAAGCTGGTGTAGACGCTGTTAAGGTTGGTATCGGACCAGGATCTATCTGTACAACACGTATTGTTGCTGGTATTGGTGTTCCACAGATTAGCGCAATCATGGATAGCTACAATGTTGCAAAAGAATATGGTATTCCTATCATCGCAGATGGCGGTATCAAATATTCAGGAGATATGACAAAGGCACTTGCTGCAGGAGCTAACGTTTGTATGATGGGTAGCATCTTTGCAGGATGTGATGAGAGCCCAGGAACTTTCGAGCTTTATCAGGGACGTAAATACAAGGTATACCGTGGTATGGGATCTATCTCTGCTATGGAAAATGTTAGTAAGGACCGTTATTTCCAGTCTGATGCCAAGAAGCTTGTTCCAGAAGGCGTTGAGGGACGTGTTGCATACAAGGGAACAGTTGAAGATACTATCTTCCAGCTTATTGGTGGTATTCGTTCAGGTATGGGATACTGTGGTACTCCTACTATTGAAGAACTTAAGGAAAGAGGCAGATTCGTTAAGATCTCTGCTGCAGCTCTTAAAGAGAGTCATCCACATGATATTCATATTACTAAGGAAGCACCAAACTATTCTGTTGATGAGTAATATATAAGCAATCACTATATTATTCAGCTGATGGATGATATATGAACGATCATCAAAATGATTAGCTGATGAATAGCACAGAAGTGATTATAGATTTTGGGGAGTTAATTGGGGAGAAAATGCATGTTTAAATACATTGCGAGTGAATTTGTTAAAGCTATAAAACGCAAATATACCAAACTATATATGGTTGGTATATTTGTGTTGTGTCTTTTAGCCAACGTTGCAGTGCTGGCTTTTAGACTGATATATGGAGCACATGAGGGAACATATGCTTATAATATTATGGAGTATGCAACCTGGTGTTTCATTATACCTTATTACAGCTGTATATTTATCGGCGATATAGTATTTGGCAAGGAATATCCTAATCCAAAGATCAAAAATAATTACACAAAGGATTTGGGAGCAGGAAGAATTTATTTTTCTAAATTAATAGCTTCACTGCTTTTAGGTGGTGTATTTGCCTTCATGACTGTAATGTTTTTGATTGTAATTACTACGATATTCCAAATAAGAGATGGCGCAATCACAGCCAATGCTCTTACAGATTTTGCGGATAAATTTATGTATGCTGTTCCACTTTGGATAGCTGGAATGGCCATAGCAAATATGTTCTTATTCATGTTCACAAATAAAAAACTGGCGTATGTTGGTTTCTTTGTGACTACATTAGTGATACCAAGAACAATTATGTTGTTTGCAGCAGAACCATTTAATATACCAGTTTTTAGAACAGTTAGAAAATATCTCATTACTCAGAACTTCAGCCTGCTTCCATATCCGGCTGATCCTGAAAGAAGTATTGAGAGAACTATAATGATAGGAATCATATTCACCATTTTGATGAGCGTTATTGGTGTAGTGATATACATGAATAAAAAAGTGGACTATACACAGGAGAAAGAAAAGGCATGACTACAATGGACGAACATGAAGGTTCGAATTTTTTAGGGGACATTAAGACTCTGCAGAAAATGCAGGATATATACGCTCAGCTGACTAATCTGTTTATATTTTGTGTAAACGGCGAAGGAAGCCGTATTACTGACATTTCAGGCAATGCCGAAGAATTTGGAAGAATATTCGAATTGCTGGAAGAAGAGCAGATAGAATCGATAATCGAGCGTGTTTTAGGAAGCTCCCTTGAGGAACAGGTAATCGAAGATACTGAATATTCTAATGTTAAGATTGCCAGCCTTTCAATACGTATGAGCGGAAAACCAGTATTATGCTGGTTCCTTTGTGGTGTCCTAAACGATGAAGATATAGATGAAGAAAACGCCATATTAAATGTAAAAACTAAGACAGACAGTATTAGATTTAACAGAGCTATAGATCTTTTAAGAGATACTTGTAACAAACTATTCGCTAATCATTATATTATTAAGAACGCTGTAGCGGAATCTAACAGGTCAAAGAGCTCAGAGAAGTCTATGGTTCAGGCTTTGAAGAGAAGCGAATCCATGACAGAGATTGTCCAGATGCTTGATAGCGAGGACACCTTTGAAGACGTGATATTTAAGACACTTAATCTCGCAGGCAGCTATACTCAGGTAAGCCATGCATATGTTTTGCGTCCTGACCACTTCGGTCAAGGCGTAGAGATATTAGGATCCTATGTGGATGTACGACAGGAGCCACTGGATGAAAGCATCAGAACAATGGGACTTGATCTGTTAAAGATAATGGGTGATAAACCTTTAGTAGTATCCTATAAAACTAAGATTGATGATGAACATAGGGAGTTCTTAAATCGAATGGGTTTAACTGCTGTTATAGCTCTTCCTCTCTTTATCAATCACTCTGTTGAGATGTATGTCTTCTTTGTAGATAATTCTAAACAGAAATCCTGGGATATGGAGGATGTAAGATTCTTCGGCGATACAGTAAGGGTATTACAGAGTATATTGACCAGAAGAGTCCAGAAAAATTCCCTGGCTTCTTCCTACAAATCTCTTGAAGCTATCCTGGATAATGTAGGCTCAGCTATATATGTTAAGGATTTTAATACAGGAGAAGTGCTTTTCAAGAACCGTTTATTCAAGAATACCTTTATGGTAGAGATGACAGATGGCACAGTTGAAAAGCTTTTTGAGGAAGGTCTGAAATATAGTAAGGGTTCATCTTATACTGAAGTTTATTATCGTGAAAAGAGTCGCTGGTATGATTTGAACACAACAAATATTCAGTGGGTAGATGGCAGATTAGTTACCCTGTGCGCGATATTTGATGTGACAGAGAAAAAAGTATATCAACAGAAGATTGAACAGCAGGCTAATAATGATTTCTTAACAGGCTTATATAATCGTATGTGCTGTGAAAGAGATCTGCTTAAATATATAGATGATGCAAAGTCTACTAAGAGCAAGGGTGCATTGCTTTATCTTGACCTCGATGATTTCAAGCATATCAATGATGGTCTGGGACATCAGTATGGAGATGTACTTCTTAAGGCTATTTCACACAGTCTTCAGAGAATAGAGGGAGTAGAGAATTCCTGTTACCGTATGGGTGGAGATGAGTTTATTGTTATTATTCCACCGGGAAGCTATTCCAATTTTGAAAAGATTAAAGAAGAAATTCAGATAGTATTTAATAAGCCATGGTTCTTAAAAGGAGCAGATTATTATTGTACAGCCAGTGTAGGTATCGTTACCTTCCCTGATGATGGAGACAATGTTCAGGATATCATTAAAAAAGCTGATATCGCAATGTATGAAGCCAAGAATAGTGGTAAGAACAAGACTGCAGTTTATATAGCAGATTCTGATTCCAAGAGCAACAGGCGTCTCGACATGGAAAAGAGTATGCGTGATGCTACAGCGGAAGGCTATAAACAGTTTGAGGTTTATTATCAGCCAATTATTGATATTTCAAAGCGTGGAACACCATGTACAGGAGCTGAGGCTCTTATCAGATGGAACTCTACTGAGCTTGGTTTTGTATCACCTGCTGATTTTATCCCTCTTGCAGAATACTTGGGACTTATTAATCCGATAGGAAATTATGTTTTGAGAGAAGCCTGTGAAGCATGTCGTAAATGGAACGAATCAGGACATCCATACTACAAGGTTAACGTTAACCTTTCTGTAGTACAGCTTCTTCAGAATGATATAGTTGAGACCATTGGTGAAATTATTAAAGAGACCGGAATAAATCCTAGAAATCTTACTCTTGAGGTTACAGAGAGCCTTGCTATAAATGATATGAAACGTATGAAGAAGATTCTTAGCAAGATTAAACGTCTTGGAGTAAGAATAGCTCTTGATGATTTTGGTACAGGATATTCATCTCTTTCACATATAAGAGAAATACCGCTTGATGTAATTAAGGTTGACCAAAGCTTCGTTACAAAGCTTGCAGAGGATCAGTTTGCTCAGGCCTTTGTAAAGATGGTGGGTGAGCTGGCTAGCGCTCTTGGTGTAAAGATTTGTGTAGAAGGTATAGAGACTATTGAGCAATATAAAGTCTTAGAGAATATGAACATTAGAATGGTTCAGGGCTTCTATTTTGACAGACCTATGCGCAGAGCTGCTTTTGAAGAGAAGTATGTTAACACTGAAGAAAATGCTTAATGTGGTGATAGCTACAAAGAGATATTGAGATATAAATATTTTAAGGTGATTTATAGAAGGGATGAGACCTTATGGAAAAGATACCTAATGATCCGGTTATGCTTTTGAGCTTTGTGAACATGAAGCTGAGAGATTTTTATAATAGTCCGGAAGCTTTATGTGAGGCGATGGAGGTTTCACTTGAAGATATAGTGGGAAAGCTTAAGAGTATTGATTATGAATATGATCCGGAGAGGAATCAGTTTGTGTAGGTGTGAGCGCACAATTTAAGGGATTACTGAAATTTAAGGGACTGTGGGAGCAGTTCCTTTTTCTGTAAATGCACATTTTTTTAAAGATGAAAATATGGAAGGATTAGTATAGAAGTATGTTACCAGAATCGTTTGTAAATAGAATGAGAAATTCACTAGGCGAAGAATTTGACGATTTTATTGCATCCTATGATCATGAGCAATATAAGGCAATAAGGTGGAACCCTCTGAAGGTGGAGGAATCTGTAGATGAGCTTAATGATGCAATTAATATCACAGGGAAAGTGGAATGGGAAAAGCTGGGATATTATATAGATATGGAAAAACCTGGCAAGCATCCGTACCATGAAGCAGGTGCATACTATATTCAGGAACCAAGCGCAATGGCTCCTGTAAATTATCTTGGCGTAGAACCGGGAGATAAAGTGCTGGATCTATGCTCCGCACCAGGAGGAAAAAGCACCCAGATAGCGGGAAGACTTAAAGGAGAAGGTCTTCTTATATGTAATGAACCATATCCTCAAAGAGCGAAGATTCTGTCAGAAAACATTGAAAGACTGGGAGTACGAAATGCAATAGTTCTCAATGAATATCCGGATAAGCTATCAAGTATTTTCATAGAGTATTTTGATAAGATTTTAGTAGATGCGCCATGTTCAGGCGAGGGAATGTTTAGGAAAAACGAAGATGCTACCTACGAATGGAGCGAGGAGAATGTTACCATGTGTGCAGAACGTCAGCTTGATATTTTGAATCATGCTGCAAAGATGTTAAAGCCTGGCGGAAGAATAGTATATTCCACTTGTACATTTTCTGAGGAAGAGGATGAGGGAGTAATCGGTTCATTTCTTGAAAACAACAAGGAATTCTCTATTTGTGTAGTGGAAAAATATCCCGGGTTTGAGGATGGAAGTATAAAAGGAACTATCAGAATATGGCCTCATAAGGTGAAGGGTGAAGGACATTTTCTTGCTGTGCTTATGAAAACCCCACTACTGAGACAAGAGGCCGAAGGTGAAAAAGAATCTGGTAGATTATATGATTCTGAAGTGTTGAAAAAGAACAATAAAAAAGATGGGTACAGTGGATATGTAAGTAATGGACTTCAGAAAGGTCTTCCATTGAAAGATGTAAAAGAATTTATTGAATTTGCTGAAGAAATTATTGGTATCAATAATTGTGTTTCTGCTACAGGAAAGAAACTTTTTGATGATGACAGTATTTATATAAAGTTTGGCGACCAGCTACATCTTTTACCAAAGGGGTCACCAAATCTTAAAGGATTAAAGGTAGAAAGACCAGGGCTCCATCTTGGAACATTTAAGAAAAATCGATTTGAGCCAGCTCATGCTTTAGCTATGGCATTAAGACCTAGTGAAGTTTTCTCATATGTGAACATGTCAGCTGATGGAAACGATATTGGAAGCTATATTAATGGAATGACTATTATGGTCAACGAAGGTGAAAACCTTGATGAGAAAGAGGTTGTAGCTCTTAATAATCGAAAAGACTACGGAAACAAAGGACATTATACATTAATGTGTGTGGAAGGATATTCTATAGGCTGGGCTAAAAATGTAAACGGTATGCTAAAAAATCACTATCCTAAAGGATTAAGAAAAAACTAAAATATCAGAGTAATTTTATGCTGGTATTGACAAAGATTATTATTTTGCATAATATTTGTTTGGAGATGTATAAAATGTAACAAAAACAATTGACTTAATTAGTCAATTTACACAAAATAGGGGATAAAAATGATTTTTCAGACTTTAAATGGAAACTGGATAATGAATGAAAAGGGATCTGAGGCTTATATAGAAGCAAAGGTTCCTGGTTCAGTATTGTCTGCGCTTTTGGTTAGTCACAGAATACAGGATCCATATTATAGAACAAATGAGTATCAGACCAGAGAACTGTTCCGTAATGATTTCTACTTTACAAGGGAATTTGAAATCCTTCCGGAGCTCTTTGAGCAGGAAAAAATACGTCTTTGCTGTAAAGGTATAGATACTATTTCCAGAATATATATTAACAATCTTCTTGTAGGTACTACAGAAAATATGCATAGGACCTACAACTTTGAGGTTAAAGAATTTATTCGTCCGGGTATGAACGTTATCACGGTAGAGATAATGTCTCCTATAAATTATATTGAAAACTATAGAAGCGCCACTGGAAAGGAAATTGATTATGTTCCAAATGGTGCTATGAAGGGTGAACAATATATTAGAAAGAGCCACAGTATGTTTGGCTGGGACTGGGCGGCTCAGATACCTGATTGTGGTATTTGGAGAAGTATTGACCTGATTGGATATAGTCTCATTAAGCTCGAAGAGGTAGAGATAGTACAGAAGCATGAGAAAAAGAAGGTTACTCTTGATATTCATGTTGCAGCAGAGCTTATTAGAAAAGATACATATATTATCCAGGCTGAGCTTGTTACACCGGATGGAAGAGTAAGCGCTATTACACAGACTATGGATGGAACTTCCTGTGAGCTCAGTATGGAAATAGAAAATCCTAAAATTTGGTGGCCACATGGTTTTGGCGATCAGCCGCTTTACACAGTAAGCGTTTTTGCTCTGGATATGAACGGTAATCAGTGGGATTCCAAGAGCTATAAAATAGGTTTACGTACCATGACTATTAGTCAGGAAAAAGATGATTTTGGTCATGAATTTACCTTCAAGGTTAATAATGTCAAGATATTTGCCATGGGAGCAAATTATATACCAGAAGATACTATTTATCCTTTCATCACAAAGGAGAAGATCAGATATCTGTTAAAGTCAGCTATTCGATGCAACTTTAATACTATCAGAGTATGGGGTGGTGGCTATTATCCGTCAGATACCTTCTATGATTTGTGTGATGAATATGGTTTGATTGTTTGGCAGGATCTTATGTTTTCTTGTAACGTTTATGATCTTACAGATAGTTTCAAGAAGAATGTAGAGGCAGAGGTAATAGACAATATTGTTCGTATAAGACATCATGCTTGTCTCGGACTTATTTGTGGAAATAATGAAATTGAAACAGCCTGGGCAAACTGGGATGATGTGAAATATCATTCTGACAACCTGAAACGTGATTACATCACGATGTTTGAAGAGATGCTTCCAGATTTGGCAAAGACCTATGCACCACAGACCTTTTACTGGAAATCTTCACCATCTTCAGGAGGAATGTTTGATTTCCCTGAGGATGAAAGTATGGGTGATTACCATTGCTGGGATGTATGGCATGATGTTAAGCCATTTTCTGAATACAAGAATCACTCTATGCGTTTCTGCTCAGAGTTTGGTTTCCAATCCTTCCCATCTATAAAGACAGTTAAGACCTTTACGAACGAGGATGATTGGAACGTATTCTCAGAAGTAATGGAAAGTCATCAGAAAAATAAAGATGCAAATGGAAAGTTGCTTTATTATTTAGCGGACAATTTCCTGTATCCAAAGGATTTTGAGAGCTTTTTATATGTTACACAGTTGTTACAGGCGATCGCTGTAAAGACTGGTGTAGAGCATTTTAGAAGAAACAGGGAATGCTGCTCGGGAGCTTTGTTCTGGCAGCTTAATGACAACTGGCCTGTTGCATCCTGGTCTAGTATTGACTACTTCGGACGTTGGAAAGCCCTTCAGTATTTATCAAAGAATTTCTTTGCTCAGATAGCGGGCTCTATTGATAGAGAAGGTAATGTGGTATCTGTATATATTCAGAATGAAACAAGAGATTATGAGGTGAGAAGAGTAAAGGTTTCTCTTCAGACCTTTGACTTTAGATATTTACACGAGGCGGAATACGAGGTAGAGGTTAAGCCTTTTGATGCTCTTATGGTATGCCAGATAGACTATACTCCATATATTACGGGTATTGAGAATAGTGTATTTATGGAAGCGGTATTTATTGATGAGGATGATAATGTAGTATCTTCGGAAATTGAAGTATTCGTTCCATATAAGAGACTTAATCTTGGAAGATCTTCGATATCATATTCAGTTATAGAGCTTGCTGATGAATATGTTATCCGAATGATGTCTGGTGGTTTTGCTGCTTTTGTTGAGCTTGATCTTAAACAGGCAGATGCGATATTCTCAGAGAACTTCTTCCATCTTACCTCTAAGAGAGAGAAGGCAGTTAAGCTTAAAAAATCTGATATCAGATATCTTAATTATGGAGCTCCTGAGATCCAGAACGGATATGAGCTTGAACAGCAGCTGGTAATCAGAACTTTAAGGGATACATATTAAAAGTAAGCATGATGAGACCGCTTGATCTTATGACTTTGGTATCATTATTGATATATTACAAAAAGGTAACAAAATCGTAATGAAAAAGTAATAATAAAATTCAAGAATTTTATGTAAGCCATATTGCAGATTGACATAATGTGTGATACTATGAGCTTGACCTACAGGGTCAAGCTCATTTCTTTTTAACAATTTTTATGTTTTGACTTTTGTAGTCAAAAGTAATATGTATAAATGATGAGCTTAGGGAGCGTAATAAGGATCTGCTTTTTCATTATATCGTTTGGGGAAACGATTGTTGGTTGCAGTATTTACTGTAGTGATTGTGCATTAGGATTATTAATGGGATGAAAAGGTGGAATTCGGTATAAATAATTAATTTAACTAAATATGGAGGGGCCATGAATAGCAAATTCTTTGATGTAAAAAAAGAAAAGCAGGATAATATTATTAATGCTGCTCTTAAATCATTTTCTGAACACGGATATAAAAAGTCTAGTACTGATACAATAGTAAAGGACGCAGGCATTTCAAAGGGATTATTATTCCATTATTTTATAAGTAAACAAGGGCTGTATGATTTTGTTTTTGATTATAGCGTTAAATATATGACATTAGAGTTGACTCAGGCAGTCAAAAAGAATGAGGATGATTTCTTTGAGATAGCAAAGCAGATAGAGGCTGCAAAAACAAGGGTAATGAAGAATTATCCATATATGCAGCAGTTTTTAAGTAGCGTAAAGTTCGAAACACATCCAGATGCTCTTGTCGCTATAGGAGATAACAAGGATGCTATGACTGCATTATATAATTCTATATATAAGCAGGCAGATAATACACGTTTCCATGACTATGTTGATGTGAACAGAATAATCCAGATGTTAGCATGGATGTCAGATGGATTTGTTAAGGACAGATTTAGAGAAAGCAATCCTGACCTTGACGAGATGAATACTGAATTCTCAAAATATTTAGCTATGGTTAAAGCTCATTTCTATAAGAATCCCGGTGAAGGCTACGGATATGGAGAGACAATGACTCAGCAGGTCATGGCAGGATAGAAGCTTGCTTTTAAAATTGAGATAAAACTATAATATAATGAAAGAGTCTCATATTATATTTGAGACTCTTTCATTTTGGCAATAATACTTTGAAAGATAATAATTATATAATATCATTTGTATGGATTTATGCCTTATAAGGTAAATCGGAAGGGTATCCGCCATGAAGCTTCTGCATGGTGCGAGGTATAGCATCTTTGGAATTCTTCCAATCAGCATCTTTATTTCGATAATCAAATTTGTCGACGAACCAGGAGATATCTTCGTCGATTCGGGACATATTATTTTTTGTAATATCAAAGATCAGCGGGAAAAACTTTTCCTGCTGGTCTTTATTTAGTTTGCTTTCAGCTGCAATGAGAATATCGTTTAAATGATGAAGGCAGAAGCCTTTACTGTTTTTAATCTTTTCAACAAATTCAGCATCATTTTTATAAAGATAGAAGAAGGTATCTATATAGCGTTCATAAGTATTTTTATAATAATTGCAGACATAGCATGATTGCTCTTTTGCTTTTATAAATTCTGAAACATTATTATGGGTAACGTCAGTCCCTGCAGATTTATTCAGTGATTTGCCAAGCAAAGAAGGAAAACCGACTGATTTGGTCAACTTGAAATTATCCATTTCTTTAAATAGCTCAGCGTTCATACGTCTGATATGAGTCTTCAGAATAAGGGCATTTCCTAAAGAATTGCCATAATCATACATCATTTTAAGGTGATGTCTACAAAAGCCAGTTTTATCTGTATCCTCCCTTATGTCAGATTCCATATATGATGCGCCTGAACCAAGAACAAAATCTATGGCATCCTGTTCAAGACTACGATCTATATAACAAAGTGGGCATTCATCATTTGCGTTAAAGGCATCATTTAAAGGGATTGTGTACAGTTTTTCTTTCATGGCTATAAGCTTCCTTTCTAGGGTATACAATCATTATACCGAATAATAATGAATAAAACCATATCACAGTGAAGAATGATAAAGTCTATCAATAAGTGATAATTTATGATATTTTATAAAAGATGATTTAAGGGTTTAAGGGGAGAAAAATTATGGCTTATACACCAATAGATATATTAGATTATGTGATTGATAATGAAAAAGAAGCAGATTTCTTAGTCGCTATTACTATGCATAAGAAGGGCTATTCAATTGGAGAAATCACGGATCAAAAATTCATTACAAAGGATGACAAACTTTTTATCAGATCGAAGACTTATAATATATACCAGGAAGTAAATGATATGGATATAATTGTAGCTGAGAAGGCAGGGAAATATATAAGTGCTTTTCTGTCACGTTATAATGATATGTATCAGCTGCATTTTCTGGTTCATGATTGCATGGCTGAGGATAAGGAACGATATGAGGACGATATAGCAAAGCGCGTAGTTCAATATATGATATTAAAAACGATAAAGCAGCTTAGATTGGACACACCTAAGAAGGTTGAGGAGTATATTTGCTGATATTAACCCATGTAGTCGATAAAGCGATGCAGGATTTATAGCAAAGCGTACTGTTTGAAGAACTGTAGATTATAACGAGAAAAATATGTTTGATAATAGTTTGATTAGTATTAGAAAAATGTATATATAATGGTATACATATGTAACGTGTAGAGAAGGAAAAGGCAATGGATTTATTTAGTTATATGAGCGAAAAAAATAAGGAAAAAGATTCGCCCCTGGCAGCGAGGCTACGCCCGACGAGCCTTGATGAGGTGGTAGGGCAGCAGCATATAATAGGGAAGGATAAGCTTTTATATCGAGCGATCAAGGCAGACAAGCTTAGCTCTATTATCTTTTATGGACCTCCAGGAACAGGAAAGACCACTCTTGCCAAGGTTATAGCCAATACCACCAGTGCAGAGTTTACCCAGCTTAATGCAACTATCGCTGGCAAAAAGGATATGGAAGAGGTAGTAAACAAAGCTAAAGAAATGCTTGGGATGTATGGTAAGAAAACCATTCTGTTTATTGATGAGATCCATAGATTTAACAAGGGACAGCAGGACTATCTTCTTCCTTTTGTAGAGGATGGAACAGTCATACTAATAGGAGCTACAACGGAAAACCCATATTTTGAGGTGAACGGGGCTCTTATCTCCCGTTCGGTTATATTTGAGCTAAAGCCCCTTGAAAAAGAGGATGTAAAGACGCTGCTAAAAAGAGCGGTATATGATAAAGAAAAAGGTATGGGCGCATATGAAGCTGAAATATCGGAGGAGGCGCTGGAATTTCTGTCAGATCTCTCAAATGGAGATGCCAGATCGGCTCTTAACGCTATTGAGCTCGGAATCCTTACTACTGACCGTTCAGAGGACGGAAAAATACATATTACTTTAGAAGTAGCATCGGAATGCATACAAAAGCGTGCCCTCAGATATGATAAGGATGGGGACAATCACTATGATACTATTTCGGCTTTTATAAAAAGTATGCGTGGATCGGACCCTGATGCAGCGGTATATTATCTGGCAAAAATGTTATATGCAGGGGAAAGCGTTACTTTTATAGCGCGAAGAATCATGATATGTGCTTCAGAGGATGTTGGAAACGCTGATCCCCAGGCATTACAGGTGGCGGTGGCTGCGGCTCAGGCTGTAGAAAGGGTAGGAATGCCGGAAGCTCAGATTATTTTGTCCCAGGCTGTTACTTACATTGCTACAGCACCAAAGAGTAATGCGGCATGTGAAGCTATATTTGCAGCGACTGAAGCGGTCAAAGAAGTGAAGAATGTGACTGTTCCCGTGCATCTTATGGACGCACATTATAAAGGCTCGGCTAAGCTTGGGCATGGAGTGGGATATATCTATCCTCATGATTATCCGCATCATTATACTGAGCAGCAGTATATGCCTTATGAGCTTAACGGCAGGGAATTCTATTCTCCAAATGGCGATGGATATGAAGTTAAGATTCGCGAACACATGAAGTTTTTGAAATCACTCAAGAAACAAGATATAAATGATGAAAAGAGATGATTTAATTATTATAGATATCAAGTGGAAATTTTAATTATTCAAAAGCCACTTAGTTCAAAAATATGATTAA
>JAZUFJ010000319.1:0-6476 GCA_045640645.1 Lachnospiraceae bacterium | reverse complement strand
GACAACAGAAGGCTGAAAGAAACAGCAAGAAGGCAGAGCAGTAAAATGATGGATTGTTCTGAAAAAAAGGTTTTGGCTATTATTCCGGCCAGAAGCGGTTCAAAAAGTGTAATAGATAAAAATATCAGGCCTATGGCAGGGAAGCCAATGATAGCATACTCTATAGAACATGCTAAACGTTCAAGGTATATTAACAGGGTGATTGTAAGCACAGATAGTGAAAAGTATGCTGATATAGCGAGACAGTATGGGGCAGAAATTCCATTTTTAAGGCCGGCAGAATATGCCACAGATACAGCGTTGGATATAGATGTTTTTTACCATGCTCTGACATTTTTGAGAGATAAAGAGGGATATGTTCCGGATGTTGTGGTCCAGTTAAGGCCCACCTATCCTATTAGAGATGTTGAAGATATAGATATTATGGTAGAAAAAATGCTGTCTGATATGACTATAGATTCTATAAGATGCTTAGCTGAGGCTACTGAGGTTCCGTACAAAATGTGGCTGGTTAAGGATGATATCAATGAAGATGGTTTTTCGAACATTAATCCTTTGATCAGCTCTATAAAGGAATGCTATAACATGCCAAGGCAGCAGTTACCAAAGGCATATTATCAAAATGCATGTATAGATGTGATAAGGACGGATGTGATTCTTAAGGAGCGATCCATGTCGGGAAAGAATATTGTTGGATACCATATGAAGCATAATTTCGACATAGATACAGAAGAAGAACTTAAAAAAGCAGAAGAGTATTTAATGCAGCAAGTGTCAGACTGAGAAAATATAATAATTAATGTAAGCTATGAAAAAAAGTGAAGCATATACAAAAAATATCAGAATAATTAATCTTCTTAATGAAATGTCAAATTATTTCAGAAGACAAAACTTCAATAGAGGAGATCGCCTGTTCAGAGATTGGACAGGCTTGTTTTCTGAGCTTGTTACGGAGCTTATTCAGGACAAGGACTATTATAATGCCTATGGGGATATTGTAGATGAAGTGTTACTAATGGAAATACTGTCACAGATCCTAAATGCCCAGGAAAACAAAGATTATGTTTTGCTAACAGACCTTTTGCAAATGAATCTTTTGCCTTTGCTTCTTTCAATACAGGAGATATATAAGGCTAACAATGATATATCAGAGGTTGATTATTTTGATAAAAATATGGAATATATCAAAGCGACAAATTCCAGCTCTGACATAGATGCCATAAAGAAACGTTATGATTTGATCAATTCCTGCGAAAGCATATTTAAGGATCCTAAAACTTATAAGGAATACATTTTGAAAAGTGCTTCTACTGGCGATGTTATCCTTGAGGTGGTAAACGGCAATGGATCTATAAATTTTCATAGTAATAATGACCCGGATAAGGAAGGCCTTGAAATAGCGGAATATTACTATGATAGCTATAAAAGAGAATATATTGTGTTTGGTCTGGGAATGGGCTATCATGTCAGACAGCTTTGCAGAATCACTAATGGCAAGGTGAAGATAAAAGTATATGAAAATGATATAAATGTGCTGGCGCTGTCTCTGGTTATGATGGATTTTACAGGATATTTGTCAGGGAACCTTGAGATATATTATGATAAGGAATTTAGCGCTTTTATAAAGGATATCGGAGATAATACAGGTTTTGACATGAAAACACGTACACTGCTTATGTATTATCCTGCGGTGAGGAATATTGTTAATGATGCAGCAAGGGATAAATTTGAGAAGTTGTTTGTTCAGGACTCCTCAGTTCGTAATCAGCTAGGAGATATGCTCTCAAATTTCTATAAAAATATTGAGCTTTGTACTGAGCCGGTTGATGTAATCGGAGAAAAAATAAAGGGAAAGCATGTAATACTTGCTGGTGCCGGTCCATCTTTGGATCACTATTTTGATGATTTCAAAAATATGGAGCCGGATAGCGTCCTGATGGTGGTGGGTACTGCTTTTAGAAAATTTGTAAAGGCAGGATTAATACCGGACTATGTGGTATTTTTGGATGCCAGTGAGCGTATTTTTGGACAGCTAAGAGGATTGGAAGAGGTTAAAACGGAATTGATAGTAGCCTCTACAGCCTGTGCTAAAATACCTGAGCACTTCTGCGGTAAGAAATATATTGTTTTTCAAAATGGAATGGATGAGGCTGAAGACTATGCGAAGGCCCATGGCCTGAAGCTATATGAATCTGGCGGATCTGTTTCAACTATAGCTTTTGATATATGTGTTAAGCTTGGGGCAAAAAAGATATCTTTATATGGAATGGACCTTTCGTATCCTAATGGAGAGGTACATGCGAAGGATGCTAATTACCGTAAGCTAAATGATACAGCCGGGCTGATAAAGGTCAAATGCGCTGATGGCGGAACAGTCTATACTACAACTGCAATGGATATGTACAGACTATGGTTTGAAGAACGGATCAAGTCTATAAATAAAAGTGGCCAACAGGTCGAGATAATAAATTATACCCATGGTGGAGCTTATATAGATGGCATCTGTAACCATAAGGGCTAATACTTTAGCTATGTTTTTATTAGTTAACAATCACAGGATTAAAGAATACAGAGGAATTATAAATGAGTAAATATGATTACGTTATAGTTGGAGCTGGTCTTTTTGGTTCTATTTTTGCTTATGAAGCTACAAAATCAAATAAGAGATGCCTTGTAATAGACAAAAGAGATCATATTGGCGGAAACGTATATACAGAAAATATTGAAGGAATAAATGTTCATAAATATGGAGCTCATATATTCCATACCAGTGATAAAGAAGTGTGGGATTATATGAACAGCTTTGCTGAATTTAACAGATATACTAATTCTCCAGTGGCAAGATATAAGGATGAGCTCTATAATCTTCCTTTTAATATGAATACATTTCATGCTTTGTGGGGAATAAAGACTCCTGAAGAGGCTAAAAAGATTATAGAAGAACAGAAGGCTGAGGCTTTGGCAAAACTTAACGGAAGAGAGCCGGAAAACCTTGCTGAACAGGCTGTAATCCTGGCAGGAAAGGATATATATGAAAAGCTTGTAAAGGGATATACAGAAAAACAATGGGGAAAGAAGGCAGAAGAGCTTCCACCGTTCATAATAAAAAGACTTCCGGTAAGATTTACATATGATAACAATTACTTTAATGATAAATACCAGGGCATACCAGAGGGTGGATACACTAAAATAATTGAAAAAATGCTGGAAAATGTTGAGGTAAAGCTGGGAGAGGATTTCTTTGCAAAACGTGAAGAGTATTCTGAAATGGCTGATAAGATAGTCTTTACCGGTATGCTGGATGAATTCTATGATTACAGATTTGGTGAGCTGGAATACAGAAGCCTTAAATTTGAAACTGAGCTTCTTGATAGGGACAATTATCAGGGTAATGCAGTAGTAAACTACACAGAATATGAAATTCCGTATACCAGAATAATAGAGCATAAGCATTTTGAATATGGAAATCAGGAAAAGACAGTTATAACAAAAGAGTATCCTGCTACCTGGAAGAAGGGTGATGAACCTTATTACCCTATGAACGATGAAAAGAATAATGAATTGTTTGCTAAATATAAGGAGCTTGCTGATAAAGAAGAAAAGGTTATTTTTGGCGGACGACTGGGAGAATACAAATATTATGACATGCATCAGGTAGTAAGACGTGCTTTGGAAGTAGTAAGTAAAGAATTATTTTAAGAATAAAATCAATAAAAAAGACAATCGTGTAATCCTGCGATTGTCTTTTTTAACAGTAGCTTGAGAACATCATTCCACTGTAATTACTGGTAATATAAGGTGTAGCAAAATTATGACCAGGGTTCTTATATGCAACAATTGTTTTTTGCGTATAGGCCATAGGGTTAAGGAATATGGTATCGGCTTTTCCTAATACATTCTGTGTAAAGTCCTTGATTGTATTAAAACGCTTAAGGGCATCGTCCTCGCGGGCTGTCTGCTCTAAAAGGTTCTTATCAAGGGAAATAGTACCATTGTCCTGTACCATAAGACCTATTGCTTCAAGGTCGTTTCCATATCTTTTAGCTATACTTCCCATCTCATCTACAACCTTTTGGGAATAAGGCTGTTTGTCAAGATAGGCCGCTGCCTTATTTAAGAAGGAATTGTAGCCTTCTATCAGATAGCTGATATTTTCAGAAATAGATTCTACATCAGTCTTGAGACCAATAGTAACTGGCTCTTCATCCTTGTTAATACCATTTAAGGTAAGCTCATAGGTATGCTCTATAGAAAACTGGTTGGACATTGTGCTCTTTTCTTCTCCATTTATCACGAAAGAAGAATTAGCAGGCATTTTTGTAACATTATCCAGCCCGAAATAATCTACTACGCCGGAGGCTTTACTGGTTCTGTCATCGGATACCTTAAAAAGAAGAGATCCCTCTGCTTTTGTACCAGTCTCAGTTGATTCTAATAATAATCCGATGTTGCCGTTTCCATCTTCAACTGTTGAAGCCTTAATGCCTATATTAGATTTAGTGATAAGGCGGGCAAGCTTTTCTTCTATAGACCTGTTTGTGTCATTATCACCAATATTAAATTGGAATTCATAATCCATATCCCTTGAACGGATATCAAAAGAATATGAATTGCTTTCCAGTCCCATTTCGTTTTCTGGAAGCATCTTTCCGGTATTTTCCTGGCCGGATGCTAAAGCCTTTACTTCTATATTTAATGTAGGAGCTTCGCTTTCGTCTTTTAGCTCTCCAATATAAGAAGCGGTAACAATGCTTTCGTCACTGGATGCAACTGCTTTCTTGGAAAGAAGATTTGCTCCTCCGGTAGACACTGAAGAAATTGTATTTTTTAGAGCACGTGTTTCTTCCTTTAAGCCAACAGCAAATTCTTTCGCGGAATCACTGTTATCAAGAAGGAACAAAGGTGCGTCTTTATTCATTTTGACAATGGAATTATAAACACCACGCAGTTCGCTCTTTTTGTGCGTATCATACCTGGAGCTGACGCCTCTTGGGGCATACGTGGTCATGAAATGATTATATACTGTATTTAATGCAGCGATATCTGCCATAGATTGCCCCTCCTTTCATCCTTGATCGGTACGCTTAAGCGGACTCATTTCCGCGCGTGGGCATAAAAACCTACTCTTATAAGTGCATGATAAACTAAAATACCATAAAAATCAAGGGGAAATCGGGCAATTTCGGCGAACAAAATTGTTGACGATTGCATATGTCTATGGTATAGTACAGAAGCGAGAAGCCGTAAGCTTCTTTTTTATTTGTGCGTGAAATTATATGAAACCCTGTTTTATGTGATCTCTGCAACAAGAGAAAAGTGCTAAAAACGGCCATATCGTTAACCTGTCGCAGCTTATGGTAAGCTGTCGATATTATTGGTCACAGGAGGTGAAAATATGCGTACAAGAATCACACTTGCCTGCACAGAGTGCAAGAACAGAAACTATGATACAACAAAGGATAAGAAGACTCATCCTGACAGAATGGAAACAAAGAAGTATTGCAGATTCTGCAAGACACATACTATGCATAAGGAAACAAAGTAATCCTGTTTCTAAGGAGAGATTTTTATGAGCGAGAACAATAATAGCGTTGCAAAAGCAACAGACAAAAGTAAAAGCTGGTTCAAAGGTCTGAAATCCGAATACAATAAAGTAATTTGGGCAAGCAAGGATACTATTACTAAACAGACAATTGCTGTTACAGGTGTTTCACTTGTGTTAGGTCTAATAATTGCTTTGATTGATACAATACTTCAGTACGGTATCAATTTCCTGGTTAATATTTAATTTTTCGGATGAGTTGTAACTGTTCCGACGATTTTAAAGGAGCATAATTATGGCAGAAAACAATAGTACAGAAGCGAACTGGTACGTTGTCCACACTTATTCAGGATATGAGAATAAGGTAAAGGCAAATATTGAAAAAACAATTGAAAACAGACATCTCGAAGAAGAAATTCTTGAAGTTCGTGTTCCTATGCAGGATGTTACAGAAATGAAAAATGGTGCAAGGAAGACAGTTGCCAAGAAGATGTTTCCTGGATATGTACTTATTAACATGGTTATGAACGATGTTACATGGTATGTAGTAAGAAACACTCGTGGCGTAACAGGCTTTGTTGGTCCGGGAAGTAAACCGGTTCCATTATCAGAAGCAGAGATGAAGCCTCTCGGAATTAAAACAGATAATATTTTTGTTAACTTTGATGAAGGCGACACAGTAACAGTAGTTGCTGGTGTATGGAAGAATACCGTTGGTATTGTACAGAGAATGGATATGAACAAGCAGACAGCTACAATTAATGTAGGTTTGTTTGGTAGAGAAACTCCCGTTGAAATTGGTTTCGACGAGATTAGCAAGGTAAACTAAGGTTGAGTTCTAAGGATATTTCCTATTACATATAAGAAATTCCCATATAGAACTGTGGGAGGAGCGCTAAAGAGCGATCCGCCACTACCACATTTTATTAGGAGG
>JAZUFJ010000318.1:0-4163 GCA_045640645.1 Lachnospiraceae bacterium | reverse complement strand
CTGAACCGTTAACATCATATACGTTATAAGCTTCTTCTGAGCCTTCAACTACCGGAGATGAAACCTCAGCTATTTCTTCCACTGATGTCTCAGCAGACTGCACATCAGCTTCTACAACTTCACTTGTTTCTTCATTAATTATGTTCTCATCACTAGTATCACCAGCTTCAGGATTGCTAGTAAAACCTTCTCCTTCACCATTATTTTCATCAGAAAGTTCATCAGCAAATGCCTGTACAGGCATTGATGTTGTAGCGAGCACAGCTGCGATACCAATTGTAATAGCTCTTATAACCTTATCATTCTTAATATTTTTTCTCATGGCTTTTCTCCTTATAAATCCCAAAAATCCAATCAATATTATATTTTTTTTACTTACTTTTCCTTCTTACAAGATATAATACGAAACTCCTCTTCAACGTGGCTATTAATCTTTACAATTTTATATTATATCACTTTTGTAGTCATTTGTGACATTTTTATAAGGAATATATTACATAGCAGGCATATTTAATCCCTAAAAAATATAAAGCCCTAGAAGAGTAAACAGGTTTTCTCTGCTTTACCTCCAAGGCTCGATCAAGCGGGCGTTCCTTGTGAAATTTTGTATTAAATCTTCTTAAAACTTCGTTAAATGTTCACCAATACTCAAATATATTTACTGGCAACTTTTTGTATCTTACAGTTTATATATCGGCTATTTTTTTGTATACTTTAGCCTAGTTTTTTTCAACATAAAATGTATTGTTTTTCAGTATGATTGTTATTCTATTTCTTAAATACTATAATAATGCTTAGAATCTAGCTTGGGCGGTAAAGAGATGAAGAGCAAAAAGCAAATAGAATTCCGACGATATGATTTATCTGGTAATGAGCCAATTCTTCTTATGGATGTAGATACATGGAAAAAATGCTACCCCGAGGGATCGAGGATATTACATTTTCATAATTTAATGGAAATAGGTTTCTGCCATGAGGGCGATGGCAAGCTGGTTATCGGTGAAAAGGAATACTCATTTGATAAAAACATGATTTCTATTATTCCAGCAAATATGGCTCATGGAACATTTAGCGATACCGATCAGTTTGGGCATTGGCATTATATCTTTTTCGATGTAATGAGCATAGTATCGGAATTTTGGGGTGATAATCAAGTATATACTTATGACTTTATTGAAAAAATCAATCAGGAAGGGTACTTCTTTAATATAAATGAACATCCCATATTAACGGATACTATTAATGTGATTATTCATGAATATGAAAATAAACAGAAATTTTATAACGATAGTATTAAAGGACTGTTAAGAAGTCTGGTTTTACAAATCTACAGGCTTAATGAAAAGGATATAAACGGAACTGGAAACCTTTCTAATAATGGTCAAATCATCAAGATGGCTATTAATTATATTGGTGAGCATTATTCTGAACCTATAAAAATACAAATGATAGCTAATGAATGTGGTCTAAGCGAGCCCCATTTCCGCAGAATATTTAAAAAGATCATGAACATGTCAGCTTTGGAGTATGTTAATTATATTAGAATACAAAAGGCATGCGAACTTTTATGTACAACAGACAAATCAATGACAGAGATATCCGATACAGTGGGCTATGAATCCATATCCACCTTTAATAGGAACTTTGGTAAAATAGTGGGCTTTTCTCCATATCAATGGAAGAAAAATCCTAGCAATCACACCAGCAAGCTCCTGGAATTTAAAATATCATCTCTCAAAGGCTGGTAATAAAATGCGTGTTTTCGTGATGATCGAAAATGCGCATTTTTTGATTACTTTCAAGAACTCATCTTCCTGCACTATGCTTATAATCTAATCGTAACAAGCAGGAGAAAAGTGCACATTTCTCCAATAAATAAAACATACTTAATTATAGTTATAATTTTTTGGAGGGTTTATATGAAAAGTAAAATACTCACATCTTTATTAGCTTTATCCTTATCTTTTTCACTTATCGCATGTGGCGGTAATAGCAGTAGCTCTGCTGCTGACGCAAGTACAACTGATTCTGATACAGTTGAGGCAACAACAGAACAGGTTAGCGATGGCGATGACAATTCTTTAACAGTATGGTGCTGGGATCCAGCCTTCAATATTTATTCAATGGATGAAGCTGCTAAAATTTATCAGCAGACCAATCCTGATTTCAAATTAAATGTAGTAGAAAATTCCTGGGATGATATCCAGACCAAGCTGGCTACAGCAGCCGTTTCCGGAGATTTGTCCACATTACCAGATATAGTCCTTTTAAACGATAATGCTATTCAGAAATATGTAACTACATACCCTGATCTTTTTGACAATCTTGAGCAATCAGGCATCGATTTTTCAGCTTTTGGCGATTCCAAATGCGCTTATTCAGTTATAGACAATGCTCACTACGCTGTACCATTTGATAATGGAGCTGTTATAGCTTGTTATAGAACTGATATCCTTGAAGAAGCAGGCTTTACAGTCGAAGACTTTACAGACATTACATGGGATGAATTCATTGAAAAAGGTATGATTGTTCTCGAAAAGACCGGAAAACCTATGTTTTCAACACAGGCTGGTGCTTCTGATATTATCCTTATGATGCTGCAGTCAGCTGGTGCTTCTATGTTCGATGAAAATGGTAATCCAGATATGGTAGACAATAGTGTTCTTTATGAAGTTATGGATGATTACGAGAAATTAGTTTCAAACGGAATCTTATTGGAAATGAGCTCATGGGATCAGTATATCGGATCATTTACAAATTCTAACGTATGCTCAGTTATTAATGGATGCTGGATTATGGCCTCTATCCAGACAGCTGAAGATCAATCAGGAAAATGGGCTATCACAAATATGCCTAAGCTTAACAATGCTCCAAACGCAAGCAACTATTCTAACAATGGTGGATCAAGCTGGGCTATATTATCAAGCTGTAAAAATAAAGACCTTGCATATGATTTCTTAGGAAAAACCTTCGCTGGCTCTGTAGAATTTTATGAAACAATCCTTCCAAAATCTGGCGCTTTAGCTACTTACTTACCAGCTAAAGACAGTGATGTATATTCTCAGCCACACGAATTCTTTAGCGGAGAACCAGTATTCGCAAAGATTACAGAGTTCGCTGGAAAGGTTCCTAGTAACAACACCGGCGTATACTATTACGAAGCCAGAGATGCTATCGCTACAGCCGTAACAAACGTAATAGCCGGATCAGATATTGATACTGAATTAAAGGCTGCTGAAGAAACTGTACTTTTTAGCATGGGACAGTAGTAACAATAATATCAGATAATATCAAAGATGACGGAAAACTCTATGGAAACATAGAGTTTTCTAATTCTTAGTAGGAGAACTAAAAATGCATAAATTTTCACTAAACAGAAAACGAAATCTTATTGGATGGACTTTTATTATTCCTGCTTTTCTATTGATAGTAATGATGTATTTTTATCCCATGATAAAAGCTTTAATATTATCATTTTGCAGCGGAGTTGGCGCCAATCTACAGTTTAGCGGTATGTCCAATTATTCCCATATGCTTAAGGATAAAATCTTTCTGCAGGCTTTAAAAAATACTTTTCTCTACTTAATAGTCCAGGTACCAATAATGCTTATAGTTGCGCTTATTCTCGCAACTATGTTAAATGACAAAACCTTGAAATTAAAGGGGCTTTACAGAACAGCTATCTTTCTTCCCTGTGCTACATCACTGGTATCATATGCCATTATTTTCAGATCTATCTTTGCTGTAGATGGCATTATCAACCTCGTACTTATTAAAACCGGTTTTATAGATACAGGCTACAACTTTCTCGCCCACCCTGTCAGCGCACGTATTGTAATCATAATTGCCCTATTGTGGAGATGGACAGGCTATAATATGGTCTTTTTCCTTGCAGGCTTACAGGGAATAGATCCTGCGGTTTATGAAGCTGCCAAGATAGATGGTGCTACTTCTATTCAGTCTTTTTTTAAGGTGACTGTTCCTCTTCTAAGGCCTACCACCATTTTAACGGCAATAATATCTATTAATGGAACTCTTCAATTATTTGATGAATCAGTCAACCTGACCTATGGTGGGCCTGCAAACTCCACTATTACAATGACCCATTACATATATGATGTTTCATTTAAATATGTTCCTAACTTCGGTTATGCGGCAGCAAT
>JAZUFJ010000317.1:0-5134 GCA_045640645.1 Lachnospiraceae bacterium | reverse complement strand
ATCTTGATAAAAAATTTTTAAGGTTCACATAATCATATATACTGTAAAATTTTTATGTAAATTATATATATACAAAACACACTTTACGAGTATTATCTTCTATTGTCCTTAAAAATACATTTCATAAATCATATCATCATCAAGTTTTACAACTAAAAAGCCATATCTCTTTATGCACTGCATAACAAAGACATGGCTTTATCACATATAATATAATTATTTATTTTTCTAATAATTTTCTTACACTTGCAAGCTTTACACAAAGGACAAAAATCTTAAGTGCCTTTGCAAGTTCTTCTATTGGTGGGAATGTAGGTGCAATTCTTATATTTGAATCGTCAGGATCCTTCTTGTATGGATATGTAGCACCAGCACCTGTAAGTGTTACTCCTGCTTCCTTACACATTGCTACAACAGTCTTAGCACATCCATTTAATGTCTGGAACGATACAAAGTATCCACCAATTGGCTTTGTCCATTCACCAATACCAAGTTCACCTAATTCATTTTCAAGTTCTGATAATACAAGTTCAAACTTAGGACGAAGTATTTTAGCATGCTTTTCCATATGAGCTCTCATACCATCAATGCTGCCAAAATATCTTACATGACGAAGCTGATTAAGTTTATCATGACCAATTGTCTGAATCGTAATAATACTCTTGATAAAATCAATATTATTCTTTGAAGCTGCAAGTGCTGCTATACCACTTCCTGGGAAAGTAACCTTTGAAGTTGAGCAGAACTTATAAACCATATCTGGATTACCTGCTTTTGCACACTCATCAAGAATCTCTAATAGAACATCCTGCTTGTCATCATATAGATGATGGATGCAGTATGCATTATCCCAATAAATTCTAAAATCTTCAGCTGCTGGCTTAAGGTTAGCAAAACGCTTTACAGTTTCATCTGAATATGTAATACCCTGAGGATTAGAATACTTTGGTACACACCAAATACCCTTTACTGCAGGATCATTGTTAACATACTCCTCTACCATATCCATATCTGGTCCGGTAGGCGTCATAGGAATAGTGATCATTTCGATACCAAACTGGTCTGTAATAGCAAAATGACGATCATATCCAGGTGCCGGGCAAAGGAACTTTACCTTATCAAGCTTGCACCATGGTGTAGAACCACAAACGCCAAGAACCATTGATCTTGCAACTGTATCATACATAACATTTAAAGATGAATTACCAAAAACAATCACGTTTTCAGCATCTATTTCCATCATATCTCCCATAAGCTTTCTAGCTTCTGAGATACCTATAAGTTCACCATAGTTTCTACAATCTATTCCCATTTCTGATTTAAAATCTGTATCAGGGAATAATGTGTTGAAAAAGTCAGCTTCCATATCAAGCTGTTCAGCACTTGGAAGTCCTCTTGCCATATTAAGCTTTAAATTTTTAGCTTTAATCTCATCGTATTCTTTCTGAAGCTGTGTTCTTAAAGCTTCCAGCTCACTTTTACTTAAACTATTGTATGGTTGTTTCATTTTGTGCCTCCAAACAAGATAAATTATTCTGCCTGTTCATACTGAATAGCAAGCTCTGCAATAGTACCATCTGCAAGCTTTTCTTCTACTACCTTGTTAACCTTTTCAAGAAGCTCTGTGTTACCCTTCTTGATAGCGATAGCATATTCTTCTGATTCGAAAGCGTCAGCATCTTCAACAATCTTTAAGCCTTCATTATCGCCTACATATTTTGAAGCTGTAGCTGAGTCGATAACTACTACATCACACTTGCCGTTAACAAGTTCCATTACACATTCTGTACCTTTCTTGAAGGCTTCATATTCATATCCCATATCCTTAACACAAGTTTCACCTGTATAGCCCTGTACAACTGCGATAGTCTTATCAGCCATATCTGTAGCCTTAGCGATCTCTGAATCTTCTTTAACAATCATAACCTGTGTTGCCTTGTAATATGGTGTTGTAAAGTCAACTGCTTCTTTTCTTTCCTCTGTTACAGTCATACCAGCGATAATTGCATCGATCTGACCATTCTGAAGAGCAACTAAAAGAGAATCGAACTCGATATTTTCGATCTTTGCTTCCATACCGATCTCTTCACCGATCTGTTTTGCAAGAGCCATGTCTATACCATCATATTCACCGATTACACCATTAGCTGTAACAAATTCAAATGGAGGGAACTCTGCGTTTGTACCAAATGTAATAGTACCTGATGCTGCAGGAGCTTCTGCTGCTGGAGCTGCCTCTGTAGCTGGTGCTGTTGCTGCTGGAGCTGCACAACCCATAAGTGTGCTAACTGCTACTACTGTTGCTAAAAACATTGTTGATAATTTTTTCATAACTTTTCTCCTTTTTGTTATTTATTATAATTTTAAATAATAAACTTTTATAATACCTTGCTCAAGAAGCTCTTAGTTCTCTCATTTTTAGGATTATTAAATATTTCATCCGGCGTTCCACTTTCTGTTATAGCGCCTTCATCCATAAAGAGCACTCTTGTAGCAACCTCTTTTGCAAAGCCCATTTCATGAGTAACGATAACCATTGTCATACCAGACTTTGCCAGTTCCTTCATAACATCTAAAACCTCTCCTACCATTTCCGGATCAAGAGCTGATGTTGGCTCATCAAAGAGCATAATTTCAGGATTCATAGCTAGCGCTCTGGCTATAGCTACTCTCTGCTTCTGACCGCCTGAAAGCATTGCCGGATAGGCACTGGCTTTATCAGAAAGACCCACTCTTTCAAGCAGCTTACGTGCAGTTTCCTCTGCCTCTGCCTTGCTCTTAAGCTTTAATGTAGTAGGGGCAAGAGTAATATTATCAAGAATAGTCAAGTGTGGGAAAAGATTAAAATGCTGGAAAACCATTCCCATTTTTTGTCTGATCTTGTTTACATCTACTTTGTTTGAGGTTATAAGGTCATTATTTACGTATATCTCACCTTCAGTAGCCTCCTCTAAACGATTCAAGCATCTAAGGAAGGTACTCTTTCCAGATCCCGAAGGACCAATAACTACCACTACCTCGCCAGGAACGATATGTTCATCTATTCCACATAAGACCTTTTTTTCTCCAAATGACTTATGTAAGTTCTTTACTTTTATCATTTTGCCACCTACCTTTTCTCTGATTCTCTTAGCTTGTTCTCGATTCTTCTCAAGCCGAGGTTCAAAATCTTAATTAGAACATAATAAATTATCGCTGTTCCAACCAGTGGCATAAACGCTAAGAAAGTAGCGCTCTTAATAAAGTCTCCAGCCTTCTGGATATCTACAAGTCCTACATAACCTACAATAGCAGTTTCCTTTATAAGTACAATAAATTCATTACATAAAGCAGGGAATATATTCTTTACAGCCTGAGGCATTACAATCTTTGCCATTGTCTGGAAGGTATTAAGCCCAAGAGATCTTCCTGCCTCAGTCTGTCCAATGTCTATTGACTGAATACCCGCTCTGATAATTTCTGATACATAGGCACCAGAATTGATACCAAAGGCAATCGCTGCTATTATCCATTTTGGCCAGTTTACAGTTGCAAAGATTACAAAGTATATAATCATAAGCTGTGTAACAGATGGCGTACCACGGATTACATCCGTATATACAGAACCTATTGTTTTCAAAACTTTGCTTTTAGAGAGATTACAGAAAGCTATAATAGTTCCCAATATTACTCCCAATATTACTGCAAGAAGCGAAACCTTTATCGTTACACCTATACCTCCAAGGAGCAACATATATCTGTCTTCTTTTATGAAACACTTATAAAATATCTCTGCCTGGGCTGAAAACCAACTCATCTTCTCTCTCCTCTTTTTATATAAAATTGTGAAATATCACGCTTTGTGAAACATTTGCACAATCAAGTATTACAAGAATATTCCTCTGGTATAGCCAAAGGAATCTCCTGTTTTAATTTCTAATAGTTTTCCTCTCTCACCTCAAAATAGCTCTGAGGATGTGCACATACCGGGCATACCTCTGGAGCATTTGTTCCTACAACAATATGTCCACAGTTACGGCATTCCCAAACCTTAACTTCACTCTTTGCGAAAACTTCAGCCATCTCAACGTTCTTAAGAAGTGCTCTATATCTTTCTTCATGAGCCTTTTCAATAGCTGCCACACCTCTAAACTTAGCTGCAAGCTCAGCAAAACCTTCTGCTTCAGCAGTCTTTGCAAACTCTTCATACATATCTGTCCATTCGTAGTTTTCTCCATCAGCTGCAGCTTCAAGATTTTCTGCTGTACTTCCAATTCCGCTTAATTCCTTGAACCAAAGCTTTGCATGTTCCTTCTCGTTATCAGCTGTCTTCAAGAAAAGGGCTGCAATCTGCTCATATCCATCTTTCTTTGCCTTTGACGCAAAATATGTATATTTATTCCTTGCCTGTGATTCCCCGGCAAATGCTGCAAGTAAATTCTTTTCTGTCTGTGTTCCTGAATAAATAGTCTTCTTTTCTGCCATAATTAATATCTCCTTTCGCAATAAATATTATATTATATGAACCAATCACTTAATTTTACAGCTAAATTAAAATTAGTAATCAGTTCAATTACCAGCTATTTTCATATTTTTTTATATCTATATTTATGCATTATATCTCAAAAATATACGGATATGCTACCACATAATGAATTTTTAAGCAATATTACAAATATAAGAGATTAATTTTTATTACCTTTTTCTATTCATAATATCAGTACGATATCTTCCCTGTTCAATGGTGGTAGCTGTGATAACTCTTGTATCCTTATTAGCATCTTTATGCCTTTCTATCTTTTCACGTCTAGCCGCTTCCTCTAATTTTTTATTAAAGGTTTGCATACAGTTTAAACACATTTTTCCACTGGATATCGGCTTCATACATTTAATGCATGAGAGCGTGCTCAGCCTTCCCCTGCCACTATTTATCTCTTCAATCTTTTCTTCTTTTAACATCTGACGAATAGCACGTGGATTTACGCCTACAGCTTCTGATACCTGCTCAGCGGTAGCACCTCTATGATCATATAAATATTCTCTCACTTTACCATAATCATCATATTGTATATTATTACATTTTTCACATTTATACCTGCCCGGAGAATAAAATATAAGAACCTCACCACAATTATCACAATATACAGGACGATGA
>JAZUFJ010000316.1:0-1691 GCA_045640645.1 Lachnospiraceae bacterium | reverse complement strand
CCAATTTTCTTAGATCAGATACCTCTGTTACGTAGAAATCCCCTGTGGTAACATCACATGCAGATAATCCAAAAGAACCATCAGTATACACTATGGACATAAGGTAATTATGTCTCGATTCCTCTAAGGCCTGCATGTCGATATTGGTTCCGGGAGTAACTATTCTTGTAACCTCTCTTTTTACAAGGCCTTTCGCCATTTTGGGATCCTCTACCTGTTCACAGATAGCGACCTTATATCCTTTTTGTACAAGTTTATTTAAATATGTTTCACACGCATGAAAAGGAACGCCACACATTGGTGCCCGTTCCTCAGTTCCGCAGTTTTTACCTGTTAAAGTTAATTCCAGTTCTTTTGATGCTGTAAGGGCATCTTCAAAAAACATTTCATAGAAATCACCCAATCTGTAAAACAAAATACAGTCTTTATACTGTTCCTTTGTTTCTACATATTTTTGCATCATGGGTGAGAGCTCTTGCTTGTTCATAAAGTGGTCTTCTTTCCTTCATTCTGGTTATCTCTACCAGTCCCAGTCTTGTCATATCCTGTACCTTAGCTTTCATTGGATCATCTTTAAGAGTTTCTTTTAAAGTGTCCAATAGAATTTTAGAGTTTGCAGGATCTTTTAGATTAATAAAATCAACAATTATTATGCCTGATAAATTACGTAGTCTTAACTGCTTAGCGATTTCTTTACATGCCTCCAGATTAACCTGAAGAAATGTATCCTCAGAGGATTGTTTCTTTGTGATTTTACCGGTGTTAACATCTATAGAAACCAGCGCTTCTGTAGGCTCGATTACAATAAAGGCTCCACTTTTAAGCCATACAATTTTATTTGTGGCATCAGTTAAATGCTTGTTTAAACTGTATAGCGAACGTAAAGGGAGCAAATTATCTTCATAAAAGCTAAGCTTTATATTATGTTCAGCATTATTGATATTGGAATAATGATCTGCAAGAAGCTGGTAAACATCTTTATCGTCTGTTACAATTTCATTCAGTTTGTCAAAGCTTATACCATCTAAGGCTTTTATCCATTCTGTATCGGCTTGATATAAAACTGAGCCACCAGTTCTTTTATCCTTATATTGTAAAATATCTGATAAAATTTTAGCCTGTCTGTCTATCTCTTCTTCTATAACCTCAAAAGGTGCATTTTGAGCATTTGTTCTTATGATTATTCCATAATCATATTTATTTGCTATACTTTCAAATTGTTTTTTTAGTTCTTTTTTATTATCTTCATCTATTTTACCGGATATGGAAAAATTTTTATCACGAAGATGTACTACGGAATAAATACCTGAAATAGATAATTCATCGGTTAAGGCAGCCTTTTTTAGATCTGTAGCTTCTTTTTTTAGTTGGACAGGGACAAGATCTCCCTCTTTATATCCATTATTCTTTAAGAAACCAACAGCTTTATTATGATATGTTACAAATGCTGCATCGATGTTCTTTACAATTTTGTTTACCCGTCCAAGATATACTGAGCCTAGCTGCTCTTTCTGATTCGGAAATACCATCAGCTCAATGGGCTTATCATTTTTCATATAAGCGAAAAACAGACTGTCATTCCATATAGTAAGAACAACCTTATAATCATCAACCATCAATATTTTCCCCTATATCATTTAATGAAATAAAAGAAGGATATGATCCTGTAAATAAATCTATTCGTTTTATCA
>JAZUFJ010000315.1:0-2155 GCA_045640645.1 Lachnospiraceae bacterium | reverse complement strand
AAATACACGCTCTTCAGGCTGGTTCATTGCCTTTGCTACATCAACACCGCTAATTGCATCAGTGTCGGCATAACAGTAGTGGTTATATGGTACATGGGCCTGTTCTAAAAGCCTCATTACATTTGTTTTCATTTCTTTGTCTTTTTTAGCCATGTAATAACCTCATCTGTAAATTCGTTCATTCCATCTGAAGACATGTGAGACAGGTCAGAATAGAATGCCGGATTTTTATAGTCAAAGTTCAAATCCTCTTTTGTACAGACAGTAATGGAATTATCTTCAAAATATTTGCGAAGAAGTTCAGACTTTTCTGCATAGTTTTTGTCCTTGTACATCTTTTCGTAATTTGGTGATTCAAGAACCAGAAGCTCAGTTCCATTTTCCTTACAGTTTTTGATTATATTATCAAGAGATGATTTCTGAAGCTCTGAGAACCCAGGGGATTCAATTACGGGAAGTGCTTCAAGCTCTTCCTTTGATAAGCCCTTAACCTCATCAAGACCTGTATTTCCGCCACGGTAATAGCGCTTTGATATAACGGGCTTTGATACAGGGTATGTGAACATGTAATCAATGTTTGATGAAACCCAGTAATCAAACATCATAAAGAAATCGGCATCCTCTCGCTCAGATAATAGATTCCAGATTTTAATCTTGCTGTCAAGGCTTATGTCCCATAAAAGACGCTTGTCAGACAAATCTGCATGAGCATCTATCATTCCAGGATCAAACTCCAGAACAAGAGTCTTTATTTTAGCGCCGGATTTATAGAGCTCATCTATCTCGATATCCATGTTAAGAGGCTGATTTCCATTGTATGTGAGCATGTATGATTCGCCATCAAGGTCACGCTCAATGGTTGTCATATTTATACCTTTTCTAAAGGATGAGGCTCCCACAAACAAAGTATCTATATCCTTAACATTTGCAATTGCTGATACGCCAACTGACGCCCCTTTTATGTCTTTTGAAAAGGCGTTTTTTACAAAGACAACAATAAAGGTCATCAGAAATGCCAGTACTATTGTAATGATTGTTCTTTTTACAGCTGATTTGTGTTTCATAAATCGGTAAGGCCCCTTTGACCTTAGAATTAAATACTACTGTATAAATGCTGCTAGTAAGCCATATATAAAAATCCTGATTCGCCAAATACTCCAAATAAAAGAGTGGCAACTATCAGAATAAATGCGTTTGCATACTTGTGCTTTTTAAATGTATCTTTTTCGTTGTAGGCAAATAGCTCTACCACGAAGAAGCATATTTCACTAATAATAGCTACAGCACCATAAGCAAGGGCTGTATTGTCTTCTGTAAATGGAAGTAAAGCATTGGCAATAGATGAAAAGCTTAATGAAAAATCTGTAGCTATTTTCTTTACCATATATGCCACATCTGCCATTGTATTTGCTCTGAAAATAAGCTCACCAAACGTTACGATGATAAGTGTTCGTATAATACAGAACAGCTTAAAGCCTTTTGAATCCTTGGCGATCTTTAAGTTCTTTTTCCATTTTTTAAATGTAGGTGCCATGAATACGCCCACAATTAATATCACCGCATAGTAAAGGCCCCATACTACATAATGAATTGCTGCACCGTGCCAGAGGCCTGTAAAGAACCATACACAGAATAAGGAAACGGCTGCGCAGATATTCATTGCCTGTTTCTTAAGCGGTGTTTTTGCAAACACAGATTTAATCTTCTTAGAGAATTCGGAACGGAATACCGGATAATATATGTAGTCTCTGAACCAGGCACCAAGAGTTATGTGCCAGCGTCTCCAGAATTCAGATACGTTTTCGGAGAACAGAGGAAGATTAAAGTTCTCTGCCATTTCAATGCCGAAAAGCTCACTGATTCCAAGTACTAAATCCATGCAGCCAGAGAAGTCAGCATAGAGCTGAACTACGTAAAATACAGTTGCAAGTAAAAGTGTAAGTCCATTGTATCCTGAGACGTTATCAAAGACCCTATCTACATAGACACCAAAACGTCCTGCTATAACTACCTTTTTAAATAAGCCCTGAAGGATTCTGTAGGATGCGTTACGACATCTGATGAAATCAAATGTATGCTCACCATATAGCTCATTCTGCATATGTGAGTAGCGATTGATAGGACCCTCTATAATCTGTGGGAAGAAGTCGGAGGC
>JAZUFJ010000314.1:0-3776 GCA_045640645.1 Lachnospiraceae bacterium | reverse complement strand
ACAATGAAGGTTATGCAACCTTTAGTGATTTTATTTTAAGGCGAGCTGTTAATATAACTGTATTCACGCTGGAAAATTAAATTTAAAGTACCTGTGGCGCTGAAGAATTCAAAAAATAATTCAATAATCACAAAATGCGTTCAGCTTCGGTTGGACGCATTATTTTTATGCTTACCGAATTGCATTTGATATGTTAAGTGATTATAATATTTTTCAGTAGAGGTAGTAAGGGGGGATTGTTTTGCTATCAATTGATAATCAAATTAAAATAGTTACTGGAAAAGGAGCCTGGCACACCAATGATTGTGAAGGCTCTATTCCATCTTTATGTATGTCCGATGGACCGCACGGTCTTAGAAAACAGGCCGATGGAGTAATGGATGTTAACGACAGTATTAAGGCAACTTGTTTTCCAACCTCATCAGCGCTAGCATGCAGCTTTGATGAAGAGCTGGTGGCAGAGGTGGCTCAGGCCATAGCTCAGGAAGCTAAGGCAGAAAACGTTCATATCGTTTTAGGCCCTGGAATAAATATTAAGAGATCACCTTTATGTGGTAGAAATTTTGAATACTATTCTGAGGATCCATATTTAGCTGGTGTACTGGCGACGGCATATGTTAAGGCTATGCAGGAAATGGGAGTAGGCTGTTCACTTAAACATTTTGCCGCAGATAGCCAGGAAACTCACAGACATACATCAAATAGCCAGGTACATGAGAGAGCTCTTAGAGAAATTTATTTATCTGCCTTTGAAAGGGTAGTAAAAAATGCGCAGCCAGCAACTATTATGGCGTCTTATAATAGAATAAATGGTGATTATGCATGTGAAAATAAACATCTTCTCAAGGAGATATTGAGAGACGAATGGGGCTTTGAGGGAGCAGTTATCTCTGATTGGGGAGCCTGCGTTAACCTTCCTAAATGTATTGAGGCCGGAATGGATCTTGAAATGCCTGAAAGCGATGGAGAACATTCCAATAAATTAAAGAATGCTCTAAAGAGCGGAAAGATATCACCAAAGCATATAGAGAGGGCAGCAGGAAATGTTGAAAAAGCCATCAGAAAATGGGCAAAGCCTGATATAGAATATGCAGAAGATGATAAAGAGGCCTTACTTAAGCGTAATCACAGATTGGCAAAGAAGGCAGCGCTTTCATGTGGTGTGCTTCTTAAAAATGACGGACTATTACCTATAAGTAATAATGAAACAGTGATTCTTGTTGGGGATCTGGCTGAAAGAGTACGTTTCCAGGGAGGTGGTAGCAGTCACATTAATGCAGGAAATGTGCCAAAGTTAAAGGATGTATTAAAGAATCTTGGCTATGAGGTAAAATGGGTAAGAGGATATGACAGCGATAAGCTGGAAAAGGATAGTCATTTAGAAGAGGAAGCCGTAGCAGAGATAAATAATACAAAGAACGCTATAGTGATTTTCTGTGGAGGTATGACAGACAGGACAGAGGGCGAGGGCTATGACAGAACCTCTTATGAGATGCCGGAAAATCAGATAAGCCTTTATAAGAAGGTAAGACAGGCCTCATCAAAGCTTGTATTTTTAGCCTTTGGAGGCTCACCTTTTGATATGGGAGATATCGATAACGCTAACGCTATTCTTCATATGTATTTAGCAGGTGAAGCCGTTATGGAGGCAGCAGGAGATCTTCTTTCGGGTATAGCTAACCCATGTGGACGACTTGCAGAGTCCTATCCATTTAGCATAGAAGATACTCCATGTTATGGCAATTTTGGAGATAGCCGCAATAAAGATATAAAATACAAAGAAAGTATCTATGTTGGATACAGGTATTATGACAAATTTGATGTGAAGGTAAGATATCCTTTTGGATATGGTCTTTCATATACATATTTTGAATACAGTGATCTTAAGCTTGAAACTATTACCAGTGGAAATGTTACGGAATGTAGAGCTACATGTACAATCACAAATATTGGTGATAGAGATGGAGCGGAATGTGTACAGCTTTATGTAAGGAATCCTGAAGAGAAATATATTCGTGCTGATAAAGAGCTTAAGGGCTTTAAAAAAGTATTCATTAAAGCAAAAGAAAGTAAGACCATATCAATAGATATCCCGGCAGATAGTTTTTCTCTATTTGATGAGGAATCAAATAAATATGTAGTTCCAAGAGGCATTTATGAGATATTGATAGGATCCGGTAGTCAGGATATCAGACTTTATGGTCAGGTGCTTGTTTCTGGAATAAAGTATGATAGAGATGATACAAAGCTTATGCCAGGTTATTTTGGTACGCTTAATCCAACAGATGAAGAGTTTGCAAAATTGTATAAGAAGCCGTTTAGCAATTTCAACGTTGTAAACCCTGGGGATTATTCAGAATATAGCACGCTTGGAGAAATGGCAAGGGATTCTGTAATAGCCAAAACTGCTTTATGGTTTGCTAAAAAAACAATTTATTCATCTTTTAAAGACAGGTCAAAGGATGATCCGGAAGTAATGATGATGATAAGCGTTATAAAGGATGCACCGATTGATATGGTAGAAAACCAGAGCGGTGGACGCATAAAGAATAGTTTAGTTCAAAAGATAATAAATTCTGCTAATAAGAGAGCAAGAAAATAAGAATTATGGAGAATTATGGAATTATGAGCTCAAAAACTAAATGGTCTTACTGTGTTGGAGCAACAGGAAGGGATATGGCTTATGCTTTAGTCAGTATGTATCTGTTACTGTATGTTCAATATACAATGAATCTTACAACAGCACAGTTTGCTGTAATATCATTTTGCGTTGTTCTGTGTCTTATATGGGACGCTGTTAACGACCTTATAATGGGAATAATTATAGAGAACGCCCATTTGAAGTGGGGTAAATTTAAGCCATGGATAGCGATAGGCTGTCTTACCAATGCTATAGTAATAGTTTGCTTGTTTACAATACGTCCTACTGGCTGGGCCTTTGTGGCTTTCTATTCTATAGGATATCTTTTATGGGGAATGACTTTTACGATGAATGATATAGCTTATTGGGGAATGCTTCCAAGCTTATCATCTGATTCCAAAACGAGAAATACTCTTGTTACTCTTATGAGCGTATTCTGTTGTGTAGGACAGTTTACTGTAGCAGGTGTGGTACCTATGGTAATAGCTGGAAACGCTGTTAACGCCTATAGAACTGTTGCTCTTGTTGTGGCGCTGCTATTTGTTGCTTTTCAGGCTCTTACAGTTTTTGGAACCACGGAAAGTGAGAGGGTGGACTCTAAAGAGAAGATATCTTTAAAGGGTATGTATGAAATATTCAGAAGAAATGATCAGCTGGTGCATGCTGGAGCGGCCTGTTTGTTATTTAATGTAGGCCAGGGCTTATTGATTATTTTTGGAGTAAACTTTTTCTATGTAGAATTTGGATATTCTGATAGTGGTACACTGGTATTTGTGTTCACTGTTATGTATGGTCTTGGACAGCTTCTTTCTCAGGCTCTTTATGCTGGTCTTACCACAAAGCTTAAGAGAATGGAAATACAGAAAATTTCCATAATTTGCCTGTTCGTAGGCTATGCATTGCTTATGGCCTTTGGATATATCCTTCCAAAGAACGTGATTTTGCTTGATTTAATCGGATTTATAATATTCTTTTTCCAGGGCTTATCCAATCTGTCTATTGTAGTAATGCTTAACAATACTATAGAGTATGATGAATACAGATTTGCTGAGAGACATGATAGCGTTATATCAGCGGTAAGATCTTTCTCAGTAAAGCTTTCAAGCGGAATCAATCAGGGGCTATCTACTCTGGT
>JAZUFJ010000313.1:0-1664 GCA_045640645.1 Lachnospiraceae bacterium | reverse complement strand
TGATTTATAGGGCGACAAACGAGATGAGCAAGAAAGCGAAGCTTTCTGCGAATCCGGTTGACGGCATGGCGAGCGTGCGAGAAGGAAAAAAACAATAGAATGCAAGCAGCCGAGGGAGCTTGCTCACAAGAGGCTGGATTGCAATCTTGATTTATAGGGCGACAAACGAGATGAGCAAGAAAGCGAAGCTTTCTGCGAATCCGGTTGGCGTCATGGCGAGCGTCCAAAGCAAAATATGAATCACGGTTTCACAGCGTTATGATGCGACAAACGAGATGAGCAAGAAAGATATTAATATGAAAAAACACATGAATCTAATTTATATAATCATATTTTTCATTTTAAGCATGCTGCCAGTATGTTTATTTCCTGTTGCCCATTTTTATGGGGATAAGACGGGAGTAAGCATTGAAAAGAAAGAAACAAAGGCCTTTCCAGGTCTTTTTAATGAAAATGGTATCAATACCTCTTTTGATGACGAATGCGAGGAATGGTTAAACCAGAATATTCCCTTCAGAGGAGCAGTTTTAACAAACGTTAATATTCTTTTAAGCGATATTTTAAGGATACCAACCTCTAATGTTGTAGCGGGCTCGGATGACTGGATATATTCAGTGGAAACTGTAGACGATTACATAGATTCCAATTCTATGAGCAAGTCTGAGCTTCAGACAATGGGGATTACATTGTCTCTTATCCAGGAGAGAGTACAGGCTTTGGGCGGAAACTTTTTATTTGTTCCTGTACCAAATAAGAACAGCATTTATCCGGAATATATGCCTATACGATATCAAAAGGGTGAAGAGAGCAATCTTGACAGAATATATAATGAGCTTGAAAGCTATAAAGTTCCGTATACTAACCTAAAAGCCGGACTACTTGATATGAAAAGTGATCTGACTGACTCTAAGGATGATAGTGCCAGATTGTATTATAAAAGAGATACTCATTGGACAGCGTTGGGAGCTGTTAAGGGATATGAGGCTATGATGGATGGGCTTGGCAGGACACCGCTAGCTCTTAATACCAATGAATATACCTCCGAATGGTCAAAAAGAGGAGATTTGGATGTTTTGCTTTATCCTGAGGGTAACCAGTCTGATGAGGAATTTATTATTGATAATCAGCTTGATTATGATTCCTTTGAATTTATATATCCGAAAGATGTAGAGGATACCAGAGCCCAGCTTGAAAACTTTATGAGCGACAGGGAAGATCATGATAATAATTTTACTACCAGAAAAAGAGTAGGAGAGGACAATTCTGCTCTCTATATGGTAAGGGATTCCTTTGCCAGAGCCCTGCTGCCATTTTTTATTAATTCCTATGATGAGGCCACATTTGTAAGATCTACTACACCGTCCTTTGAAAGTGTTGTGGCGGGGGAAGATGTTATATATGAAATTTGTGAAAGGAATTTAAGAAGAGTAACAGAATCTGCTCCTTATATTCTGGCCCCAAAGAGAGAAGGTCTTGAGCTTGAGCTCACTACCTTTGATAGCGAAGAAAATATATGCTTCTGCGTTGACGAGGGATATGCTTACAGAATATATGGGGTGATTGCGCCAGATATGAAGGGAGCTGACGGCAGGATATATGTGTCAATATCAGGAGATGAGGGTAGGCAGATTTTCGAGGCCTTTCCAATCTATGAGGAGAAGCTG
>JAZUFJ010000312.1:0-2691 GCA_045640645.1 Lachnospiraceae bacterium | reverse complement strand
ATTTCCGCCAAACTGGTTAACCATCTTAACGAATTCCTGTGGAACTGATGATGAACCATGAAGAACGATAGGGAAACCTGGAAGTCTCTTAATACACTCTTCAAGAACGTCGAAACGAAGTGGAGGTGGAACAAGGATTCCATCTGCATTTCTTGTACACTGTTCAGCTGTGAACTTGTAAGCACCATGTGATGTTCCGATAGCGATTGCAAGAGAATCACATCCTGTCTTATCAACAAATTCTTCAACTTCTTCTGGTTTTGTATAAGCTTCATGTCCAGCTTCTACTACTACTTCATCTTCGATACCTGCAAGTGTACCAAGCTCTGCCTCTACTACTACGCCATGAGCATGAGCATATTCAACTACCTGCTTTGTAAGAGCGATGTTGTCTTCGAAAGACTTTGAAGAAGCATCGATCATAACTGATGTGAAACCACCATCGATACATGATTTACAAAGTTCGAAAGAATCGCCATGATCAAGATGAAGAGCGATTGGGATTTCTGGGTTTTCTGCTACTGCTGCCTCTACTAATTTTACAAGGTAAGTATGATTAGCATATGCACGAGCTCCCTTTGATACCTGAAGGATTACAGGGCTCTTAAGTTCGCCTGCTGCCTCAGTAATACCCTGAACGATTTCCATGTTGTTAACGTTGAAAGCACCGATAGCATATCCGCCATCATAAGCCTTCTTAAACATTTCGGTTGTTGTAACTAAAGCCATTTGTTTATCATCCTTTCTTATTCTTAAATTTCAAATCAATTCATTCTAGCACTTATTATCTCAAATCTCAACATTAAGCGCTCAAAATTCTCTCAAATTTCCCAAAATAATCACTATTCTTTTATTTCTTCCAGTCTCTTTACAAAATTTGTAACTATACCTAATATTTCGTCTCCCTCTATTACCCCTTTTGGAAGCTTAAGGATAAAATACGGTTTAACAGCATTTTTTAAACTAAGATATCCCTTAAATGAGGTAACAAATTCAGGTATTCTTTCTGGTCTGTAATTAGCCTTTTCATAAATTGAAAACTTTATTGCATTAGGCTCCTGCTTTATTTCTGTTAAGTAAACCTTCCTGGCCATTACTCGCAGATAGGCTATATCTAATAGATTTAATACCGCCCTTGGAAGATTACCAAATCTATCCGTTAGCTCTTCCATCATATCAGCTTTTTCATCTTCATTTTCTATACTGGCTATTCTCTTATATATGTCCAGCTTCTGAATTTCGTTTACTATATAGCTGTCTGGAATAAATGCATCTATATTTAGCTCAACGGTTACCTCCTGGTCCTCCACGGTTTCCATTCCCTTTTGGCGTTTTACTGCCTCATTGAGCATCTTACAATACATATCATATCCAACGGCTTCCATGTGACCGCTCTGTCTCTCTCCTAGAAGATTACCAGCGCCCCTTATTTCCAGGTCTCTCATAGCTATCTTATATCCGCTGCCAAGCTCGGTAAATTCCCTTATCGCCTGTAATCTCTTTTCGGCTACCTCTTTTAAAAGCTTATCCTTTTTATACATCAAAAAGGCATATGCCATACGGTTAGATCTTCCTACTCGACCCCTTAACTGGTATAACTGCGACAGTCCTAATCTGTCGGAATCATGAATAATCATAGTATTTACATTGGATATGTCCAGACCAGTTTCTATGATTGTTGTTGAAACTAAAACATCTATTTCTCCATTGATGAATTCATACATGATTCTCTCAAGCTCATGCTCCTTCATCTGACCGTGAGCATACCCTACCACTGCATCCGGTACAAGCGCAGAAATTGATGCTGCAATATCAGCAATATTCTGGACTTTATTATAGACATAAAATACCTGGCCACCCCTTGAAAGCTCTCTATTGATAGCTTCTCTCACCATTTCTTCATTATATTCCATAACAAAAGTCTGGATCGGCATTCTATCCTGAGGCGCCTCTTCAAGAACACTCATGTCCCTTATACCAACAAGGCTCATATGAAGTGTTCTTGGAATAGGAGTTGCTGTTAGGGTAAGCACGTCTACGTTTTCTTTTAGTTTTTTTATTTTCTCCTTATGAGCTACTCCAAAACGCTGCTCTTCATCTATTATCAGAAGACCTAAATCCTTAAATTCCACATCCTTTGACAATACTCTGTGGGTACCTATTATTATATCTACCATACCCTTCTTTAAATCTGTAAGAGTTTTCTTCTGTTCTCCATTTGTTTTTAGACGACATAGCAGATCTACTCTTACCGGATAATCCTTCATTCTCTGTGTAAAGGTATTATAGTGCTGCTGGGCTAAAATTGTTGTTGGAACAAGATATACCACCTGTTTTCCATCCTGCACCGCCTTAAAAGCTGCCCTGATAGCTATCTCTGTTTTTCCATATCCAACATCTCCACAGATAAGACGATCCATGATTTTTGAGCTCATCATGTCATATTTTGTATCTTCTATGGCCTGAAGCTGGTCCTCTGTTTCTTCAAACGGGAACATTTCTTCAAATTCTGTCTGCCATACAGTATCCTCGCTAAACTGATACCCCTTTTCATTACTTCTTTTTGCATACAGCTCTACCAAATCGTTTGCAATAATATCAACAGCAGATTTTACTCTTGATTTTGTCTTTACCCATTCAGATCCCCCAAGCTTATTTAACCTTGGCTTTGATGATTCCTTTGATGAATAT
>JAZUFJ010000311.1:0-10078 GCA_045640645.1 Lachnospiraceae bacterium | reverse complement strand
CCCTGCTGTTGGAGATAGTGTAGCGGATATCCTTTGTGAGATTGGTCTTGAATATGCCGGAGCTCCTGGTACTACAGCAGCTTTAGCTCTTTTAAATGACCAGGTTAAGAAGGGTGGAGTAATGGCTTCTTCTTATGTTGGCGGCCTTAGCGGTGCTTTTATTCCTGTTAGCGAGGATCAGGGTATGATAAATGCAGTAGAGGCTCAGGCGATTACACTTGAAAAGCTTGAGGCTATGACCTGTGTATGCTCTGTAGGTCTTGATATGATAGCTATCCCTGGAGATACAAAGGCTACTACAATTTCAGGTATCATAGCAGATGAAATGGCTATAGGAATGGTTAACCAGAAGACAACAGCGGCAAGACTTATTCCTGCAGTAGGAAAGAAAGTGGGAGATAAGGTAGAATTTGGTGGTTTATTTGGATATGCACCGATTATGCCGGTTAACCAGTTCTCATGTGATGACTTTATTGGCAGAACTGGAAGGATCCCAGCACCTATCCATTCATTTAAGAATTAAGCGCTGGAAAAGATATTATATGTAATAGAACAAAATTAATATAAAAAGAAGGATAGAATTGCTCTATCCTTCTTTTTCGCTAACACTATATATTATCTTCTGATAAGATCGTTTCCTGGGAATTTAGGTATTCCATCAAAGCCAACCTGAAGATCTGCATCTGTAGGGATATAATCTGTCATTGTCTTATCATGGAATTTCTCATATGCAACCATATCAAAGTAACCTGTACCTGTAAGACCGAAGAGAATAGTTTTTTCTTCGCCTGTTTCTTTGCATTTAAGAGCTTCATCGATAGCAGCTCTGATAGCATGTGAACTTTCTGGAGCTGGAAGAGTACCTTCTGTACGAGCAAACAATTCTGCAGCTTCAAATACTGAGGTCTGTTCAACAGCGATAGCTTCCATAAGACCATCATGGTAAAGCTGAGAAAGAGTAGAGCTCATTCCATGGAATCTAAGACCACCAGCATGGTTAGGTGAAGGAATAAATCCACTTCCAAGAGTATACATTTTAGCGAGAGGACAGATCATACCTGTATCACAGAAATCATATGCGAATCTTCCTCTTGTAAAGCTTGGGCAAGATGCTGGCTCTACAGCAATAATACGGTAATCTTTTTCTCCTCTTAATTTCTCGCCCATGAAAGGTGCGATAAGACCGCCAAGGTTAGAACCACCACCAGCACATCCAATAATGATGTCTGGAGTGATATTGTATTTATCCAGAGCTGCTTTTGCTTCAAGACCAATTACTGACTGATGAAGCAATACCTGGTTAAGAACGCTACCAAGAACATATCTGTAGCCTTCATTTTTTGTAGCTACTTCAACTGCTTCTGAGATAGCACAGCCAAGAGAACCTGTTGTACCTGGGTGTGCCTCTAAAATTTTACGTCCAACTTCTGTATCCATTGAAGGTGAGGGAGTAACAGATGCACCATATGTTCTCATAACCTCACGTCTGAAAGGCTTCTGCTCATATGAAACCTTTACCATATATACCTTGCAATCAAGATCGAAGAAAGAACATGCCATTGAAAGAGCTGTTCCCCACTGACCAGCGCCTGTTTCTGTTGTAACACCCTTAAGTCCCTGTTTCTTAGCATAATAAGCCTGGGCTATAGCAGAATTTAACTTGTGGCTGCCACTTGTATTGTTACCTTCGAATTTATAGTAAATCTTAGCTGGTGTACCAAGAGCCTTTTCAAGGTAATATGCTCTGACAACTGGTGATGGACGATACATTTTATAGAAATCACGGATCTCTGCAGGTATTTCAACAAAAGCTGTTGTATCATCAAGCTCCTGTTTTACAAGCTCTTCACAAAAGATAGGTGAAAGCTCTTCTGCTGAAAGTGGCTGAAGAGTGCCTGGATGAATAAGTGGAGCTGGTTTGTTTTTCATGTCAGCTCTCAGGTTATACCATGATTTTGGGAGCTCATCTTCTGATAAATATATTTTGTAAGGTACTTCACTCATTTTTTTGTCCTCCTTAGGAATGCTTTATTTATTTTTTCTTATTATAATCACAATAAAAACACCCCGTCCAATAATAATATGCGCATAGGTAATAAGTAAAAGTTATTACCAATCATTTGATTAATATTCATTTACAAATTATTGCTAAACATTTAATATATATGTATGTTATAAGAATTTGGAGGTCTAAATCTATGAAAAAAAGTTTTGGGATTAAAGAAGTAGTAGCTATAGGTATTGGAACAGCACTTTTTGTTGCTTTGACAGAGGTTCAGATTCCTTTAGGATTTATTCCTAATACAGCTTTACAACCAAGAGCAGCTTTACTGGCTTTCTTAGCCGCAGTATTTGGCCCGGTTGTTGGTGGTGTGGTAGGTCTTTTAGGACATGCTCTCGGAGATGCTTTTTTCTATGGTAGTGTATGGTGGAGCTGGGTATTCCCTGATGCTGTATTCGGTGTACTCGTTGGTTTATTTGCAGCAAAATATGCTATTACAGAAGGCGGCTTCAATAATAAGATGATTGGTCTTTTTAATGCTGTTCAGGTTATAGCAAATATTTTAGCATGGGTTGTTGTCGCTCCGGTTCTTGATATTGTAATCTATGCTGAGCCAGCTAATAAGGTATTTTTACAAGGTATCTGGGCTTGTATAGGTAATGTTATTATAATTGCTATACTTGGTACACTTTTAAGTGTTGGATATTCAAAAATTGGTGGAAAAACATCAAGCCTTAAAAAAGAAGACTAATATAAGAAAGATAAGGATAAGAAAGAAAACTTATGGATCCTATTATTTCTTTTAAAGATTTTACATTTAAATATCGTGCGCAGATAGAGCCTACACTTTACGACATAAACCTTGATATATATCCGGGTGAAAAAATATTAATAGTAGGTCCATCTGGTTCAGGAAAATCAACACTGGCCCATTGTATAAATGGGCTGGTGCCTTTTGCGTATAAGGGAGAATATACTGGAAGCTATATAATTGGAGGAAAAGATCCAAAGGACCTTGGTATTTTTGGGCTTTCAAAGATAGTGGGTACTGTTTTACAGGATACAGATGGACAGTTTATAGGTCTTACTGTAGCGGAAGATATCGCTTTTGTTCTGGAAAATGATATGGTAGAGCAGGATGAGATACATAAAAGAGTAAAAGATGTAGCTGATACAGTTGAAATGTCCGCTTTTCTTGAACACGCGCCAAGGGAACTGTCTGGTGGAATGAAGCAAAGAGTATCTATGGCAGGCGTAATGATAGATGAAGTACCTATTCTTATGTTTGACGAGCCCCTAGCTAATCTTGATCCTAATGCCGGAAAAAATTCAGTTGATTTGATTGACCGTATCAACAAAGAAAATAATACTACGATTATTATTATTGAACATCGTTTAGAGGATGCACTGTACAGAGATGTGGACAGGATAATACTAATTGATGAAGGAAGAATAGTAGCAGATGCTCATCCTGATGAGATATTATCATCAGATGTTTTGGCAGATGCTGGAATAAGAGAACCGCTTTACATTACGGCCTTAAAGCATGCAGGATGTACCATAGAAAAGGAATCACATCCTATGCATATAGAGACAATGGATCTGACAAAATATAAGGATCAGGTTGTCAAATGGTATAATAGGGCGGATAAAGCAGAAAAAATATCAGATGGTGAGACCATATTAAGTATTGAAAATGTCACTTTTTCTTATGATCAGAAGAGAACAGTATTAGAAGATATATCATTTTCTGTAAAAAAAGGTGAGATGATGGCGGTAGTAGGTAAGAACGGTGCCGGCAAGTCTACCTTGGCTTCTTTAATATGTGGATTTATTAATCCTAATAAGGGAAGAATATGTCTTCATGGTGAGGATATTTCAACATTATCGATATCAGAACGTGGTGAGAAGATTGGTTTTGTAATGCAAAACCCGAATCAAATGATATCTAAGCCAATGATCTATGATGAGGTAAGCTTAGGTCTTAAGGTTAGGGGAATAAGCGACGAAGAGATCAAAGAGAGGGTAAACGAAACACTTAAAATTTGTGGACTTTATCCGTTTAGAAACTGGCCGGTATCAGCTCTTAGCTATGGACAAAAGAAGAGAGTAACTATCGCTTCTATACTTGTTATGAACCCTGATATTATTATACTTGATGAGCCTACTGCAGGTCAGGATTATAGGCATTACACCGAGATAATGGAATTTTTAAAGCGAATAAATGAAGAAAAAGGCATTTCTATTATTATGATCACTCATGATATGCATCTGATGCTTGAGTATACTGACAGATGTATTGCTTTTGCTTCAGGAAAGCTTCTTGCTGATACAAGACCTAGCAAGATACTTACAGATGATGTGATTGTTAATGAGGCATACTTAAAGAGAACATCCCTTTACGATCTGGCTAAGGGCTGTATGATAGAGGATGCATCGTCCTTTGTGGATTATTTTATAGAAGATGAAAGAAAAAGTTTTAGAAACTAATTATTGGAGATAAGCTATGTCACGTGTTCTGTCATACGAAAAAAAGGATACCGCTATAGATGCGCTTTGCGGTGTTACAAAGTTAATATTTTTCCTGCTATGGTCTATTACAAGCATGCTTACATATGATACCCGTGTGCTCCTTGTAATGTTTATTATGAGCATAGTGATTTTTATTGTATCAAAGACAGAGCTTAGGCAGGTGAGAAAGGTTTTTAGCTTTATTCTGTTTTTTTTATGTATCAATCTGATAGCCATATTTATTTTTTCGCCGGAACAGGGAACACTTATATATGGTACAGATACGAAACTTTTTCATGTATTTGGTAATCATACCCTTAATAAGGAGCAGCTGTTTTATGAATTTAATATATTTCTAAAATATATGACAGTTGTACCAGCGGTATTTACATTTATGGTTACCACTAATCCCAGTGAATTTGCAGCGTCCTTAAACAGAATAGGAGTATCATATAATATAGGATATTCTGTAGCTATTGCATTGAGATACATTCCTGATGTTCAGGATGATTTTGTGAAAATTAGAAATGCTCAGGCGGCAAGAGGTATAGAGATGTCTTCAAAGGCAAATCTGAATAACAGGATAAAGAACGTTGCTGCTATTATTTTCCCCCTTGTATTTACGAGTATGGACAGGATTAATGTTATCAGTAACGCCATGGTGCTAAGGGGGTTTGGTAAGCACAAGAAGAGAAGCTGGTATTCAGCAAGACCACTTAAACGAAATGATTATATAGTGATAGTATTTTCTGTTCTTTTATCGGTAACGGCCTTATATATTACATTTAAAGATGGAAGCAGATTTTACAATCCTTTTATTTAATCTTTGCGTATAATCTGCTTGGAATATTCTGAGACAAAGGTGCGACCATATTTTGAACAGGAGAGCTGTTCATACAGATTAGCTGCATGAATATCAGAAAGCAGCATTGTTTTTCCGGCATCATTTAAAAGCTTATCGTTATCTGCAAGCTTTGATATAATAGGGACGTCTGTACTATTTTTTATGGCGGACAGCAATTCAGAAGAAGATTTTTTAAAACCTAAAATTTTTGCATAGTAGATATAGTCATCCTGGACAAACTGTACAAGATGGCTTTTTTTGATATTAAGAATCACGTGTGTAAGGGCTCTGCTTATATGAGCGTAAGTGAGATTTCTAGTCTTTAAGATACTGCAGAACTGCTCATAATCTGTGAACTGGTTGATAGCAGACACTATACGGCCAGCAAGAGCAGCATCTATATCAACATAAGAGGTCAGGCCGGTATTGTAATTTGCCTGGCTAAGTGCCATAATCTGCTGATTAAATATAATATCCCGTAATTTGTAAATAAGATACTGGGAACAATCATTTTCAACAATAGGAAATGTTTTTCCAACATTGGTTGTCATTATTTTTAATGTGTTTTCCGGAAGCTGGTCCTTTAAGAGAGAGAAATCTAAAGCTTCCTCTAAAGACCTTCTTACAGCAGAAGCTGAGAAGACGCCTTTTGATGTATCGTGGTAATCACCGCCTTCTCGCTTTATTGTATATGGAATAATACTACTGGTACGCTTTTGAAGCGCTTTAACATAAGCTATGCCTAAGGTGTTGTTAGGTTCGCTCATGACATTAAGAATCTGAGAGCTGATATTTGGATCATTGCAATTATCGCTAAAGGCCTTAGCTGAGGCCAGAGGATAAGGATCGCCGGCTTTCATATAATCGTTAAGGCTTTTTTTATAGCTTTCAGATTCTGAAAGAGTTAAATCTGATATTTTCTTTAGAAGGCTGATGTCACCGCTTTCGCTGCCGAAGCTTAAATGTGTTATACAGCCTAATTTATCTAATAATGATACAGCGCCCATGGAAAAAAGCTCGGCACTACTGGTGGAATAATATACAGGAAGCTCTAAAACAAGGTCCGCTCCGGCCTCTAATGCCATTTCTGTTCTTAAGTGTTTATCCATAATAGCCGGGGCGCCACGCTGGACAAAATCTCCAGACATGACCACGACGATATAGTCTGCACCTGTTTCTTCTTTTGTTTTCTGTATCTGGTATAAATGTCCATTGTGAAATGGATTGTATTCTGCTATTATTCCGGCTATTTTCATTTTCTGCTATTATTTCCCGTTACATCATTATTTTATAGTTTTGACACCTACATTATTTCTTAAATGTTATGTCGATAAATTCTGACTTGCTGATGCTATAGTTTAATATAACAAGTATTTCTCTGTATTTGATTTTATACAAAAGAAATTCTTGTATACAATTTTTCTATAGCATATAATTATTTATAGTATACGATATGTTAGGCAAAAAGGTAATTATTATTTAGGAGGAGCGAGATATGTCATTCATTGATATTATAAAAGACAGAGCAAGACAGAACGTAAAAACTATTGTATTGCCTGAAAGTAATGATAGAAGAACACTTATAGCTGCCCATAAGATTTTAAAAGAGGGTATTGCTAATATTGTTATGGTTGGAAAAGAAGAGAAGATTATGGAAGGTGCAAGATGGCTTGAGCTTGACCTTTCCAGAATTTCTGTAGTTGATCCGGAGACAACAGATAAGTTTGATCTTTATGCTAATACTCTTTATGAGCTTAGAAAGAATAAGGGTATGACTCTTGAAAAAGCAAAGGAAAGATTGCTTACTGATTATCTTATGTTTGGTGTAATGATGGTAAAAATGAACGATGCAGATGGTATGGTAGCCGGAGCATGCCATGCTACAGCAGATGTTTTAAGACCTTCACTTCAGGTATTAAAGACAGCTCCTGGAGTAGATCTTGTATCTGGTTTCTTTATTCTTGATGTGCCTAACTGTGAATATGGCGCAAATGGAACCTTCTTATTTGCTGACTGTGGTCTTAATCAGGATCCTAATTCCAGCGAGCTTGCAAGCATTGCTAATTCTTCAGCAAAGAGCTTTACCAGTCTTGTTGGCGCAAAGCCTATAATTGCTATGCTTTCACACTCTACTATGGGAAGCGCAAAGCATGTTTTAGTAGATAAGGTAGTAGAAGCTACAAGGATAGCAAAGGAAAGATTCCCTCATCTTGCTCTTGAAGGTGAGCTTCAGCTTGATGCAGCTATAGTTCCAAGTGTTGCACAATCAAAGGCTCCAGGATGTGAAAATGCAGGAAGGGCAAATGTTCTTATATTCCCTAATCTTGATGCAGGAAATATTGGATATAAGCTTGTTCAGCGTCTTGGAAAGGCAGAAGCTTATGGCCCAATGCTTCAGGGATTAGCTAAGCCGGTTAATGACCTTTCAAGAGGATGTAGCGCTGAGGACATTGTTGGTGTAGTAGCTCTTACAGCTGTTCAGGCACAGCTTGTATAAGAAAATAAAGGTTATACAAGATTTTGTTTAAATAAAGGGGAAATATGTGTTGACAAATCCCTTTTATGTTTGTATACTATTCGAGTATGAGTCGCGAAGTATTCGTTACAGGAAGTAGCGATTAATAATACAATAAAGATTAGATTCGCGTAAGGAGGTGTAACGATGTCAATTTGTCCTAAGAATAAGTCATCAAAGGGTCACAGAGATCAGAGAAGAGCTAACTGGAAAATGAGCGCTCCAAATTTGGTAAAATGCAGCAAATGTGGTGAACTTATGGTTCCTCATAGAGTATGTAAGGCTTGTGGTTCTTATAACAAGAAGGAAATCGTTAGCGTAGATTAATTTTGTACGAAAAACGAGGTATTATATAGAGATATGGATGACCATATCTCTATTTTTTTGTTATTGATTTTTCATTTTATGTCTTGTATAGTATCTTATAGATTTAGATATGATTGAAATATAGGTGGTGAAGAAATGGTAAATGTTGCTCTTGATGCAATGGGTGGAGATAACGCACCTGGAGAGATAGTTGCAGGCGCTCTTAATGCGTTGGAAAAGCATAATGAACTGAAGGTTTATTTGTGTGGACGTAAGGACGCTATTGATGGTGCTTTAAATGGCAAAACCTATGATAAATCAAGATTAGAAATAGTAGAGGCTGAAGAAGTAATTGAAACCGGAGAACCACCGGTTATGGCTATTAGACGTAAGAAGGATTCTTCTATGGTTAAGGGACTTAATCTTGTTAAGGAAGGAACCTGTGATGCTTTTGTATCAGCTGGATCATCAGGAGCTATATTAGTAGGTGGACAGTTTATTGTGGGACGTATTAAAGGTGTCGAAAGACCACCGTTGGCACCACTTATTCCTACAGAGAAAGGTGTATCTCTTCTTATAGACTGTGGAGCAAATGTTGATGCCAGATCTTCACATCTTGTACAGTTTGCTAAGATCGGTTCCGTATATATGGAGAATGTTATCGGTATTAAGAACCCAAAGGTTGCTATCGTTAATATTGGTGCAGAAGAAGAGAAGGGAAATATGCTTGTAAAAGAAACCTTCCCATTACTTAGCAATTGCCCGGATATCAATTTTGTTGGTAATATTGAAGCTAGAGATATTCCAAAGGGTGAGGCCGATGTTATAGTTTGCGAGGCTTTTGTTGGTAACGTTATTCTGAAGCTATATGAAGGTGTAGGCTCTACATTTCTTAAGATGGTTAAGGCTGGCCTCATGTCTACCTTTGTAAGCAAGATTGGCGCTCTCCTTATAAAGCCGGCTCTTAAGAAGACCATGAAAAAATTTGATGCCTCAGAATACGGTGGAGCTCCGCTTCTTGGATTAAATGGTCTTGTTGTAAAAACACATGGTAACTCTACAAGAAAAGAGATATCTACTGCTTTAGAACAGTGTATAACCTTTAAAGAGCAGAATATTAGTCAGAAAATTAGTGAAAAAATTAATATAAAAGATTAATGAAAGGATGAGAGAGTATGGAATTCGAAAAAATTAAAAAAATTATCGCAGAGGTATTAAATGTTGACGAGGACGAGGTTTCTTTAGAAACTAAGTTTGTTGATGATCTTGGAGCAGATTCACTTGATATTTTCCAGATCATTATGGGCATCGAGGAAGAATTTGATGTAGAAATAGCTACAGAAGATGCTGAAAACATTGTTACTGTTGGTGATGCAGTAGAACAGATTAAAAATGCGTTGAGCTAATTAGAAGTTAATTAAATGATTTGTTATTGAGCTCGAAAGACCTGTTGGTTTTTCGTGTCTCTCTATATTAAGAGGATTATAATGAACAAGCTGAATGGTTATCAGGAATTAGAGAAGAAAATAGGGTATGTTTTTCGAGATCAGGAATTATTAAAAACAGCTTTAACTCACAGTTCTTATTCTAATGAAATCAAATTACAGGCTACAGAAAATTATGAAAGACTGGAATTTTTAGGTGATGCGGTTTTGGAATTGTCTGTAAGCGAATATTTATATGCCAATAATCCTACGATGCAGGAAGGAAATATGACCAAGCTGCGAGCATCGCTAGTATGCGAGCCAACTTTAGCATTTTGTGCGAGAGATGAATTTGATCTTGGCCAGTACCTGCTTCTTGGAAAAGGAGAAGAGAACACAGGCGGCAGGAATCGTGATTCTATTATTTCTGATGTTTTCGAGGCTATAATAGGAGCTATTTATCTTGATGGAGGCTT
>JAZUFJ010000310.1:0-4916 GCA_045640645.1 Lachnospiraceae bacterium | reverse complement strand
GATGATAATGCTCTTGGTGTAGTAGGTGAAGTTCCTGATATTTATTTTTCATTCTGTAAACAGTTTTTAAAAGATATGGAAGAATTTGGATTATTATGGAAGAATGGATTTGAGTAGGAAATAAATTTGTTTGTCATATTTGACATGCTAGTTGATAAATGAAGTATAGCAAACTAACATGTTAGTGTAAAGTAGTAATATTGCATAATTGATAAAAATCTATTTTGTTAAATATTACCACTCAACAGTTCATTAATCTCTTCTTTGACCTTGCCATAGTCAAATCTTTCATAATTATTTTTAATACTTTTTATGAGCTTATTATTATATGTTCCATAATTACAGGAAGCCAGTTCATTGATCAGCTCTTCACATCTTCTCAGATTAACCTTTGCAAGGCTCTGTTTTAGCTCTTCTACCTTATCAAGATCAAGACTTATCTCTTCAGCGCTACTTTGAGCTTTGTCTGCTTCATCCTCTAATATGCCATTATCAATCATATAGCTTCTAACCTTATCCAATACACTTGTGAAGAGCTCTAAAGTAAGCATAGTCTTATCTTCTATCAGCTTTCTATTACCTTCTTTTCCGGCAAATTCAAGCTCCTTAAATAATGGAGATATTCCAATAGCTCCTACACTGGCAGATGAGCTCTTTAAAGCGTGTACATTTGTAGTATAAAGAGACAGATCATCAGCTCTGTACTGAAGAGGAACCTCTTCCAGTTTCTTCATTCCTTCTTCATAATAAACACTTAATATAGCTGAATATGCATCAAAATCCCCACCTATAAGCTCAAGTCCCTTTTCAGGCATAAAAGTAAGAGGATCAAGCTCTGGCTCTTTATCTTGAACTTCAGGCGTCTTTTTAGAAGCCTCTTCTGTCGCAGAAGCTTCAGCCTTTATAGAAACATCCTTCACTGCATCTCCTGCTTTAGGCTTATCAGTCTCTTCCTCTGTAATAGGCACATTTACTTCTAACGACTTTGGCAAAAATCTTGCAAGCATTCTCTCAAGATAATATATTTTTACAGGCTTGGCAACATAATCCTGGAAACCTTCTGATAATAATCTTTCCCTAACCTCTCCTCCAAAATCAGCGGTTATACATATAGCAGGAATATCTTTATTCTTATTAGGAAGCTGTCTTATTCTGTGAAGAGTCTCTATACCATCCATTTCCGGCATTCTCTGGTCTAGCAAAATCAAATCATATTCATTATTCTCAAGAGTATTTAAACATCCCTTTCCACTTGTTGCCATATCAGCCTTAATCTGGAACTTTTCAAGCAGACTCAGCATAACCTTAATGTTTACTAGCGTATCATCTACTACCAAAACCTTAGCGTTTGGATACGTCGCCTTAAACATTTTCTTTTGGCTGATGTAATCCTGTTGCTTCCATTCCTGATTAAGAACGTCTGATATATTAAGACAGGTTATTGGCCTTCTTAATATAGGACAGTTCTCAAAGGATCCAAATACATGCTGATTATCAGTGATAATATAAGTATACTTTTCACATTCTGCTGAGATAATAGTATCCTTAACCAGCTCAAAATATTTATCTGGGACAAAAATATGTGTATATTTCTTATCCTCTATAGCATCTTTAAAGGCAGCCGGTTTTGAAACATATCTTGGATTAATCTTAAAATCCTCCATAAGCTTCTTCCAGATATTCTCATCTTCCATATCATCAATATAGATAAGAACCTTAAACTCTTCCTTTGTTTTTATGCTTACAATCGGGCTTTTATCCATGATATAGTTTGTAAACTCAAAATAAATAGCCATTCCAACGTTAAGAATACTTTCAATTTTTAGAGAACCTCCCATCATATTAAGGATTTCCCTGCATATAAAAAGCTCTAATCCCATTCCCTTGAAATCACTTTTTTGTCTGGAATCATATTGATTATATGCACCATACATGGTATTAAGTTCAGCCTCTGTAAGTCCCTTTCCGGTTTCTGCAATACGGCATTTAAAGGTTGCGGTATTATCCTCGGAATTAATATCTGCTGTGATATCAAGACTGATTCTACCGTGAGCAAGCTGCTGCATGGAGCTAAATAAAAGATAGTGAAATACCTGTTTTATTCTAATGTCATCACCATATAGATATGTTGGAATATTATGATCAATAAAAACATTAAATTCTGAACCTTCAGAATGATATTCCTTTGAAATTGTAGATACAACCTCAGAAATAAGTGTCTTGAAATTATACCTTGTTTTAAGCAGATCCATCTTGTTTGAATCAAGCTTTGAATATACCAAAATATTATTTATAATATTAAGCAAATCTGAAGAGGCTTTTTTTATAGTTTCTGCCATTTCTCTGGATGTATCGTTGAGATTCTCTTTAAGAATAAGCTCATTCATACCTACTATGGCGTTCATAGGTGTACGAATCTCATGTGTCATATTTGCCAAAAAACGGCTCTTTGTCATCTCTGCATTATCAAGTAAGGCATTAGCTGAAATGGCCTGCTCTTTCACCTTTTCATACACATCCATCTCGTGCCTGATAATAACAATTGGCATAAACATTGCTATAATAAAGCTAAATACTATACCATAGCTCATATTACTTTCTGTTCTGTATATAGAAATAATATCTGAATTAAAATATGTAAATATAATAATAAAGCTGTACCATATAAATTCTAGAATAACTAAAGTGGCAAGAATCTTTCCCTTTGCCATAAAAAAAGTAAGCACTATACCTAAGACAAAGAACAGAACCATGCCATTATAAATATCCCCTGACGCAAAATAAAATAATGGATAAAACACAAAATTAAACAGTACACAATAGACTATGGAATAAAGCTCAAATTCAGAATATTTGAAAACTATATAACCACTGAGCACGGCAAGGGTCTCAGCGCTAAGAGCTAGTTTAATTATTACCGGCTCAAAGCCTCCGATTAATGATAATAAAGCCATCAATCCCAAGCCAATAAACGCATAAATAGAAACCATTATGAAATTTCTATCATACTGGCTTTTTCCTCTATTTATTAATCTGTTTATTATTTCATTCAATCGGGTAAACAAATTTCAATACGCTCCTATTTATTTTTTCCCAGAAGCTTGCTTCTTGGAATAAATGTCATCAGAGCCTTTTCTATTCTGTCAATAGCTATAGGCTTTGAAATATAATCATTAAAACCAGCTTCTAAAAACATTTCCCTGGCTCCATTTACAACATTTGCTGTTAAGGCTATAACAGGAACCGTTTGAAGCTTTTCATTATCCATGGCCCTGATATGATTAAGAGTATCAATACCATTCATTTCCGGCATCATATAGTCCATAAATATCATATCAACTTCCTGATTTTCTAAAATATTTAAGCATTCCTTACCACTAAGAGCTGTGATAACATTCGCCTCGTATCTTTTTAATAATCCTCTGGCAACGTTCAAGTTAGTAAGATTATCATCCACTACTAAAATATTGGCGTTCTTTAAAACAAAGCTGCCTGATTTTACAATATCTCTTATATAGCTTGTCGTTTCATCATGCAAAATCGACGCAACATTCAATATATGTACAGGTCTGGTTAAAATAGTTCCTAACCTGGTTAATGATACATTCTGATTGATCCTTGATAATATAACAATTCTTTCATCAGCAATGCTGACATCAATAAATTTTATATTTTGCATATAATGCTCTCTGTCAATAAATATGTAATCATATTTCTTCATATTGAGCATATTTTCAAATTGTATACTGTCATATACATAATCAGCCGGCATATCAAAATCTTTCATTATTGATTTTATTCTGTCACTGCCCGCATCATCCTTTTCAAATACTAAAACATTGAGCTTTTTATCAAAATTTAAATTTATAATATTTTCATCTGAATCATTTTTTTGAGGAACCTTGAAAGTAAAGGTCGAGCCTTCATGATATATACTTTCAACAGAAATACTACCTCCCATTTTATCTACTATTTCTTTACAAATAGTAAGGCCAATTCCTGTACCCTCAATATTTCTGACAGCCTTATCATTTTCATCTACTCTTTGATACAAATTGAACAGCTTGTTTTTAGATTCTTCTTTTATTCCAATTCCTGTGTCCTCTACCTCTACACACAGCAGGATATTATCATCTTTTATATCTTCTTTATAAATTCTAAGCTTGATATAGCCTTCTTTTGTGTACTTAACTGCATTATTTAATATATTTATAAAAAGCTGTCTGATCTTTGAGCTGTCACCATAAAGATATTTTGGCATATCCTTTGCTATATCAACAACAAATTCTACATCACCTTCCATCATTCTTACAGAAATCATATTTATAATCTCTAATACCAGTTCGCTAATATCATATCTGGTATTATATATTACCATTTCTTCACTATCAGACTTTGAAAGATCCATAAGCTCATTCGTTATGGACAATAATGCGTTACAGGAATTTAGAATATTATAAACACTATCCTTGACCTTATCGTTTACATCCTGATTCAATAGCAGATTGACATTACCTACTATGGCATTCATAGGTGTCCTTATTTCATGAGACATATTTATCAAAAATATATCTTTAGAATTATAGGCATCCATAACCTCTGCATGGTATTCCTCCAGCTTATTATTCTCTTTCTGATGGAGCTTTACTCTATAATAAACGGCAAGACCTCCAGTAAAGCTGGCAATGAAAACAGCTACTACTACACCTATATAATCTCCTATAGTTTCTGTACCATTTAAGAAAGGTATTTCCATATTTTTTCCATATGCAATAATAAAATAGAAATAATAAACTGCTTCTATAAGCATGATGATTAGACCTGTCTTCCCCGGAATCATCATAATTGTATAAAGAAGCCCCATAATAAAATATGCAGGAATACAGCATATCATTTTATCGAAATACAAAAATAAA